>NZ_VWWM01000008.1:0-170184 GCF_011752945.1 Paraburkholderia sp. Cy-641 | reverse complement strand
GCGAGAGCGTGTAGGTCCACGAGAAAGCGGAGAACACGATGCCCATCACGCCGGCCGACAGGCCAAGTTCCTTCGTGAGGCTCGGCGCGGCGATGCCGAGCACCGTGCGATCGAGGTAGTTGATGACAGTGCCGATCGCGAGCAGCGCGAGAATCGCGAAGCGGGCTCGCGAGCGGCGTGCCGGCGCAAGCGCCAGGTCCGCGGGTGAAGAAAGCGTTGTGTCAGGCTTCATCTTTGTCTCCGATATGGAAAGCGCAAATGTTGTCGATGCGTCTTTGCGTCTGTCATGCTCGCGAGCCGATGCGCGACATCCCGCCTCGGCTCGCGGTTACCCGGCACGCCGCGTGGCGCGCCCTGCCTTCATACGTCACGATGAACCGGGAAAAGCCGCGATCAACGCAGCCGTTCAGACGTTTTCCCAGTTGCCCGAACGAATGCTGCGCGCAATCGCTTCGAGCGTCGCGATCGTATCGATCGACTCCTGCTCGCTGCTGCCGTTCCAGTGCTCGGCTCCAAGCGCAACTGCGCGCGCATAGCTTTCCGCCTCGGCGAGGAAGCCGTTGCCGCCCGCCACGCTGATCGTTTCGCGCGGCGTCGTCGCGGGCACGCCGCGGCGCAGATGGATTTCGGGCAACCCCGCATCGGGCGGGCTGTTGAGGAAGGTCGTCTCGAGAATGCCGTCGGTGCCGGAGATCAGCGCGTGGCGGTGGTAGGCCGTGTTGAAGCTGCACGCGATCTGCGCGAGCAGGCCGCTCGGAAATTCGAGGTTCGCGATCACGGTGAGGTCCACTTTCGTGTCCGACCAGCGCGCCACCGCGTTCACGCGCGTGGGCTTTTCGCCGGCCACCATGCGCACCATGCTCATCGCGTAGCTGCCCGCGTCGAGCAACGCGCCGCCGCCGCGCTCGGGGTCGAGGCGGATATTGGCCGGGTCGCTGAACTTGACGCCGAAGCACGCGAACACGGTCTGCACGCGGCCGATCGCGCCTTCGTCGAGCAGGCGGCGCAGCGCGAGCGTCTGCTCCTGCGCGCGGTACGGATAGGCCTCGGCGAGAAACCGGCCGTTACGGCGCGCGGCCTCGAACATCGCGACGGTCTCGTCCTTCGAGATCGCGATCGGCTTTTCGCACAGCACGTGCTTGCCGGCATCGAGCGCCTTGATGACCCACTCGGCGTGCATCGTGTTCGGCAGCGGCACGTAAATCGCCTCGATGTCAGGATCGGCGAGCAAGGCTTCGTACGAGCCGTGCGCGCGCGGCACGCCGACTTCGCTCGCAAACTGTCTGGCCTTCTCGAGATCGCGGCTCGCGACCGCCACCACGTCGATGAGCGGCGAAGACGCGACACCGGCGATAAACGAGCGCGCGATTTTTGCGGCGCCAAGCACGCCGAAACGCAGAGGTTTGATAGTGTCCATGGTGTTCAGAAAATCCCGGGAAACAGGTTAGGAAGCAAGAGATTCGACACGGGCGCGCGGCGACGAGGCAGGCTCCCCGCCATGCGCTTCGTCGAAACCGAACAGCCGGCGCGGCGTGTCCCACTGGATTTGCCGCCGCACGTCGGCATCGGGCACGATCGTCTCGAACAGCGTCAGCAGCGGACCATAATCGAGCCGCTCCGGCGCGCGCAGGAACGGCCAGTCGGACCCCCACACGCAATGCTCGGGACCGAACGCGCGCAACAGCGCCTGCGCATAGGGCCGGGTGTCCTCGTACGGATGCGCGGTACGCGAGTACTTCTGCCAGCCCGACAGTTTCACGCACGCGCGGCCGCTATCGGCGAGACGCAGCAAGGCGTCGAAGCCGGCCTGGGCCACGCCGTCCACGCTGTTCGGCCGGCCGCAATGATCGACGACGAGCGCGGCCGGCTGGCTGGCGAGCCAAGGGCCAAGCTCGGCCATCTGGTCGCCCGCGACCTGAATCTGCGCGACCATGCCGAGGTCGGCGAGCATACCAAAGAGCGCGCCCGCTTCGCGCACGAGCTCGATGCCTTCCATCGCCGGATTGAACGCAACGCCCACCACGCCCGCGCGGCGCAACGCGGCAAGCTCGTCGCGGCTGATGTCGTTGTCGACCACCGCAATGCCGCGAAAGCGCGTCGGATAGGTTTCGAGCGCGTCGAGCAGGCAGCGGTTGTCGGTCCGATAGCCGCTCGTCGGACCGACCAGCAGCGCGTGGCGCACGCCATACGCATCCATCACGCGCACGAACTGCGCCGTGGTGCCGATTTCCTGCTGCGCGGGCCGATACGTGGTGTCGTCGCGATACGGAAAGCGGATCGGATCGAACACGTGGCAATGGCAGTCGATCTTGTCTTCGTCGAATAGGCTCATGGGCTGCTCCACTCAGACGGCCGGCGCCGATCCCGCCGCTGCGGCCGCGCGCTCGACGACGCGGCGCGCGCCGCGATAGGCCAGTTCGAGGCGCGCTTCGGCATCCAGCGCCGGCATCGGCATCTCGACGCTCAACGCCACCTGCGGCGGCACCGCGCGCAAGAGCGCTTCGAGCGGCAGCGCACCGTCGCCAGGGGCGAGCCGCGCGGTACGCGCTTCGAGAATCGCTTCGTCGTCGTTGGCCGGCAGCGTGGCGGGCGCATCGCACAACTGCACGAAGCCGACCGACTGCGGCGGCAGCGCGGCGACATCGTCCGGCGTGCTGCCCGCGCGCGACAGATGCAGCGCGTCGATCACCAGCCCGAGATTCGGATGCGCGGCGCGTTCGAGCGCCGCGCGCGCCTGGGCGAGCGTGCCGACATGGCGCCAGCGCATGAATTCCAGATCGATCCGTAATCCGAACGGTTGCGCGAGTTCGGCGAGCGCGGCCAGATTCGCGGCGAGCCGCGCCGCGTCGGGATCGTCGCCGGACACGCTCACGCAGCGCGCGCCGAGCCCGGCGGCCGCTTCGAACAACGGCGCGAACGAGGCGGCATCGAGCGTCGGCACGAGCGGAATGAATTCGACGTCGCACACGGTGACGCCCTCGCCCGCCAGCGCGTCGCGCAACTCGCGATGCGCGTCAGTGCCGGCCATCACCGGATACGCGATGCCGCCAGGCATGGCCGGATGCATGCGCAAGCCGACGCCAGCGAAACCGGCGCGCGCGGCGAGCCGCACCAACGGCGCGGGCGCGAACTCGAGCGCTGTCAAATGCGCGACGGCAAGCGAACGCGCAGGGTTTTGAGCGGGGTTCAATAGGTGGCCCTCCCGCCGGTCAAATCGAACGTGAAGCCGGTCGTAAAGCTGCATGCGGGGCTCACGATCCAGCTCACCATCCGGCCGACCTCTTCGATTTGCAGGAAACGGCCGAGCGGAATCTTCGCCTTGCTCGCCTCGATGTGCTCGGGCGACATCTCGCGGAACAGCTCCGTTTCCACCATCGCGGGTGCGATGCAGTTAATCATCACATTGTCGCGCGCGAGTTCCTTCGCGACCGCCTTGGTGAAGCCGATCACGCCGGCCTTCGCCGCCGAATACGCGGAGATGAACTGCACGCCTTCCTTGCCCGCGATCGACGCGACGTTGAGAATGCGTCCGCCGCCGCGCGCGCGCATATGCGGAACCGCGACGCGGCAGCCGTAGAACACGCTGTTCAGATCGACGTCGAGCACGCGCTGCCAGGTCTCCACCGGATACTCCCAGCTCGGCACCACCGGCCCGTTGATGCCCGCGTTGTTGACGAGAATGTCGACGTGGCCCAGTGCCGCGACAGTCGCCTCGAACGCGCTCTCGACCGACGCGTAGGACGACACGTCGACGGATTGCAGATGGTCCGGCTCGAAGCCGAGCTGCGCGGCGTCGCAATGGCTGACGTCGAGGTCCCAGATCGCGACGCGAGCGCCGTCCGCTTTCAGCTGGCGTGCGATGCCAAGCCCGATGCCGCGCGCCGCGCCGGTGACGATCGCGACCTGGCCGTCGAATGAGTGGCTCATGGAGAACGTTTCCTTTTGAGGTTGCACAAGAGTTCGGGGAGAAGAATTCACACCGCGGAGGTTCACACCGGGGCCGCCGTGCTCTTCAGCACGATCCGCTTGATGTCGCCGACCACGAATACGTAGGACAGCGCACCGATCAGCGTGACCGCCGAAATGAAGGCGAGCGCGTAGACGAACGAGCCGGTTGCGTTGACGATCAGCCCGATCACGAGCGGCGTGACGATGCCGGCCGCGTTCGCGAACAGGTTGAAGATGCCGCCGCTCAGACCGAGCAGACCCTTCGGCGCGATGTCGGAGACGATCATCCAGGCGAGCGCCGACATGCCCTGCGCGAAGTACGCGACGCACAGGATCGCGATCACGGCCGCGGTCGAATCGACATAGTTGGCGAGCGCAATGCTCGAGGCGGCCAGCAGCCCGGTAATCACCGGCAGCTTGCGCGACCAGTTCAGCGAGATGCCGCGGCGCAGCATCGCGTCGGAAATCCAGCCGCCGCTCAGCGTGCCGACCGAGGCGGCGATGAACGGCAGCACCGCGACCATGCCGACCTTGAGCCACGGCATGTGGCGCTCGGTGGCGAGATAGGTCGGAAACCACGTGAGAAAGAACACGTTGGTCGAATTGCAGGCGAACTGGCCGATACAGATGCCGAGCATGCTGCGGCGGCGCAGCAGCGCGCCGATGTCGGACCAGCGAAATTGCATCGTCTCGCGGCTGCCGTCGACCACGCCGCCGCCGTCCGCGATGTAATCGAGTTCGGCGCGGTTCGCCGCCTTCGACTCATGCGGCTCGCGAAAGCGCAGCAGCCACACCGCGCCGAACGCCACGCCCACGGCGCCGACCATACCGAACAGCGCGCGCCATCCGTAGCGCTGTTCGAGCCAGAACAGCAGCGGGCTCAGAAACGCAAGGCCGACATACTCGGCGAACGTGTAGACGCCCGTCGCGCGCGCCCGTTCGCTCTGCGGAAACCAGACCGCGACCACCCGGCTGTTGGTCGGAAAGCACGGCGCCTCGGCCGCGCCGATCAGAAGCCGCATGATGAGCAGCGACACGAAGCCGGCCGCGAGCCCCTGAAACCCCGTGAACAGCGACCACAGCGTCAGCGCGAAGAAATAGGTCCAGCGCGTGCCGACCCGGTCGAGCAGCACGCCGCCCGGAATCTGCGCGGCGGTGTAGGTCCAGGAAAAAGCGGAGAAGATCACGCCCATCAGCGCGGGCGTCAGGCCCAGCTCGTGGCTCATGCTGGGGGCGGCAATGCCCGCGACGCTGCGATCGAGATAGTTGATCATCGTGCCGATCGCGAGCAGCGCGAGGATGCCGAAGCGCGCCCGCGTGCGTGCGGAGGCCGGCACGGCGGCACCGGCGCTCGCGGAAAACGTCGGCGGTGTCGGGGTCGGATTCATCGTGTCTCCATCGTTGATTTCTGCGGCGCCGCCGGCTTCGGGCGCTTCCGCGCAACCGGCGTGCGGTCTTCGAGGGAGATAGTAGGGAGTAACCGGCCTGCTGTCGTATGCCGAGTTTCAGCTATCCTATAACTTTTGGTTAATCGCCCCGCGCGCGGGATTCGCGGGAGGAGGAAGGATGCGCTTCAAGCTGCGGCAAATGGAGGTATTTCGCGCCGTGATGCTCACGGGCTCGATCAATGCGGCCGCGAGAATGCTGTACGTCTCGCAGCCGGCCGTGAGCAAGCTCGTGTCGCACACCGAAACCACGCTGGGCTTGCGTCTGTTCGAGCGCACGAAGGGCCGGCTGATTCCGACGGCCGAGGCGCAGGCGCTGTTTCGCGAGGTCGAGCAGGTCTATCAGTCGGCGCTGCGCGTCGACGAATTCGCGCGCGCGCTCGCGCTCGGCCCGGCGAGCCTGTTGCGCGTCGCGTGCAGCCCGTCGCTCGCGACCGCGATCGTCGCGCCGGCCATCGTCGAGCTGAAGCGCAAGCTGCCGGGCTTGCGGGTCGACTGGCACACGACGCTGATGGCCGAAATGCCGCTCGAAGTGCTGAGCAAGACCGTGGACGTCGCGGTCACCTCGATGCCGATCGAGCACGAGCATCTCGACGTCGTGCCGTTCATGCGCGGGCGCATGGTCTGCGTGCTGCCGCCCGGCCATCCGCTCGCGGAACGCAGCAGCATTGCGCTCGCCGATCTGACCGCCGAGCCGATGATTCTCTTCAGGCGCGACATTCCGTTCGGCACGACCATCGTGCGGGGCTGCCAGCATGCCGACGTCGAACTGACCTCGGTGGTCGACGTGACGCGCGCCGATCAGGCGCTGGCGCTCGTGCGCGGCGGCCTCGGGCTCGCGATCGTCGACGAATTCGCGGCCGCCGAGGGCGATTGCATCGTGCGGCCGCTGACCGAAAACCTCGAAATGACTTCGACCTTCGTCTATTCGAAATTCTCGCCGCCGACCCGCAACGCGATGCTGCTGATGCAGGCTATCTATCGGCGCGCCGAGCAGCTGGAGCGGCAGATCGGCAGCATGCCGGACGACATGGCCTAGCGCGGCACCTCACGGGCACACGGGCACACGGTTGCGCCCGCTCAAAACACGCCGCTGCGTGCATCGGCGCCCTTGCGGTAGTCGCGGTTCGTCTGCTCCGGATTGCGGTTCACGAGCGGCCGCGCATACAGCGGATGATGCAGGCTCCGCACCTCGTGTTCGAGTTCGAAGCAACGCGCTTTCGACGACGGATCGACGATCTCGGCGAACCGGTACTGGTGCGGCTCTTCTCCGTAAGCCGTGCCGTACTCGACGAGGCGCGCATGGGGCTCGGCAAAGCGCGCGGCGTAAACGGCGATGTGATGCCCGTCGTAAGGCGGAATCGGCCCGGACGTTTCCACATACAGCAGTTGCTGATGCGTTCCCACGTCGATCACCGCGCAGGGCGAGCCGCCCTGCTCCCGCGTGGCGACGTTCGCATGGAAGACGTCCGCATAGAAACGCGCGATGGCTTGCGCGCTGCCAACGGGCACGTCGAGCTTCACGTATGCCATGCCGAGATCGATTTGCGACCACGGCGCGTCGGCGGGCCGGCTATGCGGGTCGAGACACTCGTAGCGATTTCCCCAGGGACAGGTCACGTCGATGCAGCCCGCGCGCTCCGTCCAGCCGAACCCGGTGCCGGCGAGCAGCGGTTTGACCGCTTGCAGACGCGCCAGCAGCGCGTCGAGTTCGCCGACCACGAGGCCGACGCTGCCGCGCAGGCACTGTGCCTTGCCCTGCGGCAGGTGGATCTGCGAGCGGCCGATGTTGATCCACATGTTGTTCACGCCGGTCATCAGGAACGGATCGCGCGTGAGGCCGAGTCCGCTGACGTAAAACGCCGTCGCGAGCACCTGGTCGGGAATCGTCAGATTAATGTGTTCGAGCAGGATCAGATTACCGGTGTCGTCGTGCGCGTAGGAGTGTTCCATGAGATCGGCCTTGCGATTGTTGAACGAGTCTATGACGGGAAACATGCGGGAAATTATGCCTCAGCATTGCCCGGCACCGAATTGGACGCGTCCGGGCAATATCGAAGACCGGGTTTCGGGACATGAGAATCCGCCCACGTATTCTTTCGCTTGAAAGCCGATTCATACGAACTGCTATTTATTTTCATCTGCCCGTTATTCGACGATGAAAACATTATCCCGATGTCGTCGAACGGACGTTCCATCTCTCCGAATTGCCCTGCTCACGGCACGCCAGGCCTGTTCCCTGTCAGACATTAGAACAAACATATCGGGCGTCTTACGCCGGCATGGATAAGGTTTTTGCAAGCATTCGCAATTGTCGAAGCAAGTATTTATTCACCGTATTCCTTACGATCCTGATCTACGCGTTGCATGTAAATGAATGTCACAGGCTCGACACGAATCCATTTCTAGAATGAAGGCGCGGGACTGGTAAAGGCCACGCACAAGCGCGGAACCGAGGCAATAAAACCTTGATTGCAAAGGAATGACCAACATGGAACAAACGGTAGCCGCATCTTCCCTGGGGCGTGTCACCACGAAGTCGGTTCAGGACTATATCGACGAATGTCCGATCTGGCCCGACGGCACCCGCCTGACCTCCACGCCGATGACGGCGATGCAATGGCGCATCTGGTCGCTCGCCGCGGCCGGCAAGTTCTTCGAAGGCTTCGTGGTGTTCATGACGGGCGTCGCTTTGCCGCTGATCTCGCGCGAGTTCGGCATCGGCGCGGCGCAGAACGGCCTCGTCTCCGCCGCGAGCCTCGTCGGCATCCTGGTCGGCGCGCTGGCGCTCGGCGGCATGTCCGATTACTTCGGCCGCAAGCGCATGTTCATCATCGAGATGATCCTGTTTTGCGTATTCCTCGTGCTGCTGACCGTCTGCGCCAATTTCATCTCGCTCGTGGTCTGTCTGTTCGGGCTCGGCGTCGCGCTCGGCTGCGACTACCCGACCGCGCACATGATCATCTCCGAGAGCATTCCGAGCGCGAGCCGCGGCAAACTCGTGCTCGGCGCGTTCGGCTTCCAGGCGCTCGGCGCGCTCGGCGGCACCGCGGTCGGCTATCTCGTGCTGTCGATCCTGCCGACGATCGAGGCATGGCGCTGGATGTACGCGACCGCCATCATCCCGGCGGTGATCGTCACGCTCGGCCGCTTCTTCATCACCGAGAGCCCGAGCTGGCTGCACGTGCGCGGCGACGTCGAAGAAGCCGAGCAGGCCGCGCGCCGGCTGCTCGATCGCCAGCCGCAATACCCCACGCACATCGAGCTGCCGCGCGAAGCGGAAAGCGCCGAAAGCCACGGCGATTCGAAGTCGTTCCTCACGCTGTTCTCGAAGCAGAACCTGCGCGCGACGATCTTCTCGTCGGCGCCGTGGTTCCTGCAGGATCTCGGCACCTACGGGATCGGCATCTTCACACCGACGATCCTCGCGATCGCGCTCGGCAGCAAGCCGGACCACGTGCGCAGCATCAGCGATCTGATCATGAACGACATCCTCGCCGCGAAGGGCGCCGCGCTGACCACCACGCTGCTGATCGTCGGGATTCTGTTCGCCGTGATGCTCGCCGACAAGGTCGGCCGCGTGAAGCTGCAGGTCTTCGGCTTCATCGGCTGCGCGGCGGGCCTGTTCGTCGCCGCGCTGTCCGGCAGCTTCGACGGCAACAGCAAGACGACGCTGATCTTCGCGGGCTTCATGCTGTTCAACTTCATGACCAACATCGGCCCGAACGCGCAGACCTATCTGCTCGCGGGCGAAGTCTTCCCGACCCGGATTCGCGGCGCGGGCGCGGGCTTCGCGGCGGCGGTCGGCAAGGTCGGCGCGATCATGACCGCGTTCCTGTTCCCGATCCTGCTCGCCACGATCGGCACCAGCACGCTGCTGTACTGCCTCGTCGTGACCTCGCTGTTCGGCGCGGTCGTCACGTGGATCTTCCGGATCGAGACGACCGGCGTGAACCTCGACCGCATCGGCCAGTAAATGGGCCAACCCGTCGGCCAGTAAAGCGGTCGACAAGCAGCCTCATACCATCACGAACACCCGCGCTGGCCCGACGCGGCCAGCGCGCTTCGATACACGACAGAGGACACGATGAGCGCAGCACAACGCAACCAAACCGTCGCGCGCATGACGGCCTGCCTCGCCATGGCGCTCGCCGCCGCGATGCCCGCCGCGCACGCGCAGCAGGTGACGCTGACCGAGACCGGCTCGACGCTGCTCGCACCGCTCTTTTCGACCTGGAGCGAGGCCTACGCGAAAACGCATCCGGGCGTGCACATCAGCGTCGGCGCGACCGGCTCCGCGGCCGGGATCGAGCAGGCGATCGCCGGCAAGGTCAACATCGGCGCCTCGGACGCCTACATGTCCGACGCCGACGCGATGAAGCATCCGCAGATCATCAACGTGCCGCTCGCGATCGCCGCGCAGACGGTCAACTACAACCTGCCGGGCCTCAACGACACGCATCTGAAGCTCGACGGCCCCACGCTCGCCGGCATCTACACCGGCGCGATCCATCAGTGGGACGCACCGGCGATCGCCGCGCTGAATCCGGGCGTGCATCTGCCGCATCACGAGATCGTGCCGGTGCGCCGCGGCGACGGCTCGGGCGATACGTTCGTCTTCACGCAGTTCCTGACGTTCTCGACGCCCTCGTGGGAAAACTCGCTCGGCTACGGCACCACGGTCGACTGGCCGACGGTATCGGACGCGGTTGCCGCAACCGGCAACGCCGGTATGGTCAACGCCCTGAAGACGACGCCGTATTCGGTCGGCTATATCGGCGTGAGCTACGCGAAGGACATCGCCGCAGCCGGGCTCGGCACCGCCGCGCTGAAGAACGGCGCGGGCGAATTCGTGCTGCCGACGAAGGCGACGATCACCGCCGGCGCGGCCTCGCTCGGCGTGCGCACGCCGCCTGACGAGCGCCTGAGCCTCGTGTTCTCGCCGGCCGCCGGCACCTATCCGCTCGTGAACTACGAATACGCGGTCGTGTCGACGAAGCAGCCGAGCCCCGAGCTGGCCGCCGAGATTCGCAAGCTGCTCGAATGGTCGATCGTACCGTCGGATGAAAACGCGGCGTATCTCGAAGCCGTGCATTTCATTCCGCTGCCGCCGCATACGTGGGAGCTCAGCATCACGCAGATCGAGTCGATCAGGTAAGCGCCATACCGCCACCGCATCGCGCCTGCCTCACCACTCGAAGCCCCTTTGCACGACACGGCGCCTCATGCCTGCCCGCGCTCGCGCGGGCAGGCATCCCTTCATGCGGGACCTTTTCTGTTTTCTGTCCGATACGATGAACGACCTCGCCAACAGCAGCAACGAACAGCAATCCGGGCGCCATCACTACCGCTTCCATCTGCCGCACGTTCACCTGACCTCGGTGTTCGGCGACGACTGGTTCGCGCTCAAGGCCGAACAGTTCGCGCGATTCTTCGGCACGCCGACCTTCCTCATAGGGCAGACGGTAGTCGTGCTGGTCTGGATGATCGTGAACCTCGCCGGGTGGACCAAGTTCGACGCGTATCCGTTCATTCTGCTGAATCTGGCCTTCAGTCTTCAGGCAGCCTACGCGGCGCCGCTGATTCTGCTCGCGCAGACGCGCCAGGCCGATCGCGACAAGATGCATGCCGATGCCGATGCATTGCACCGCGAAGCGTTGGCGCAAGCGAGTTCGCAGCGCCAGGAAGCGATGGCGCAGCAGACCGCGCAACTGGTCGCGCTGCTGGAGCAGAACACGGCACTCACCACGCTGACCAAGCAGTTGAGCGAACGCATCGAGGCGCTCACGGTCGAGCTGCACGCGAAATTGTCGCCCGTCACGAAGTCCGATCACTAGGCTGCGCGAGCTCGACCGAACCGTAGCAGATAACCCTCACGTATTCGACACCCGACGAACCGCGGAACAGAACGCTTCATTTCCGCGAACAGATTGCATCGACCGACAGGAGCCCTATCGATGAGCGAGCATGACACGAACCCCACGAACGCCGACGCAACACTGCATCAGCGCCTTCAGGCCGACCTGATCGACAGCTGGGACGAAGAGCTGGAGATGGAACTCGACGACCAGCGCTTCGGCGTACCCGGCACGTCCGACGACGCAGCGCGCACGAGCCGGCGGCATTATTTCCGCGAACTGTTCCGCCTGCAGGGCGAACTGGTCAAGCTCCAGGACTGGGTCGTCAAGACGGGGCACCGCCTCGTCGTGGTCTTCGAGGGACGGGACGCGGCCGGCAAAGGCGGCGCGATCAAGCGCATCACGCAGCGCCTCAATCCGCGCGTGTGCCGCATCGCCGCCCTGCCCGCGCCGACGAGCCGCGAGCGTACCCAGTGGTATTTCCAGCGCTACGTCGCGCATCTGCCGGCCGCCGGCGAAATCGTGCTGTTCGATCGCAGCTGGTATAACCGCGCCGGCGTCGAACGCGTGATGGGTTTCTGCACGGACGAGGAATACGAGGAGTTTTTCCGCTCGGTGCCCGAGTTCGAACGGATGCTCCAGCGCAGCGGCATCCAGATCCTCAAGTACTGGTTCTCGGTCACGGACGACGAACAGGAAATGCGCTTCCAGGCGCGCATTACCGATCCGCTCAAGCAATGGAAGCTCAGCCCGATGGACCTCGAAAGCCGCCGTCGCTGGGAAGCATATACGCACGCGAAGGAAGTCATGCTCGAACGCTCGCATATCCCCGAGTCGCCGTGGTGGGTAGTCGACGCCAACGACAAGAAGAGCGCGCGCCTGAACTGCATGCACCATCTGCTGAACCAGGTGCCGTATCTCGAGACCGAGCACGCGGCCATCGATCTGCCCGCGCGCGTCCATCACGAAGACTACATTCGCCACCCGGTTCCCCCCGAGATGTACGTGCCGAACATGTACTGAACGGTAGTCGCCATACCGCGCCCGTCGATGGCGCGGTAGGCGCCGGTTCTGCACGATCTGTCGGGCTCACTCGCAGCGCGGCCTTTCACGAGGCTGCCGCTCGCCTCCTGCCCCTCATCCATCATCCGCCATTCATAAGGATTCCCATGGACCTCGCCTCGATCCACAAAAACGCCTTTGCGATGCCCGTTCATAACCCCGCTTATCCGCGGCCGCCGTATCGCTTCATCAATCGCGAATACTTCATCATTTCCTATGAGACGGACCCCGACGCGCTGCGCGCCGTGGTTCCGGAGCCGCTGCATCCCGAGAACAATCTCGTGCATTACGAATTCATCCGCATGCCGGATTCGTCGGGCTTCGGCGACTACACCGAAAGCGGCCAAGTCATCTCGGTGCGCGACCAGCACGGGCATATCGGCAACTACACCCATTCGATGTACCTCGACGACGAAGGCCCGATTGCCGGTGGCCGCGAAATCTGGGGCTTTCCGAAGAAGCTGGCGAGGCCGACGCTCGGCGTCGACGGCAACGACACGCTGCTCGGCACGCTCGACTACGGCACCCAGCGCGTCGCTACCGGCACGATGGGCTTCAAGCACGTGCCGCTCGACGTCGAGGTCGAACGCAAAAAGCTCGCGGACACGCCGAACTATCTGCTGAAAGTGATTCCGCACGTCGACGGTTCGCCGCGCGTGTGCGAGCTCGTGCGCTTCTTCCTGCGCGACGTGAGCGTGCTCGGCGCGTGGTCGGGTCCGGCCGCGCTCGAACTGCATCCGCATGCGTTGGCGCCCGTGGCCGATCTGCCGGTGAAGCGCGTGGTCGGCGCGCGGCATGTCATCGCCAATCTCACGCTCGATATCGGCGAGGTCGCGCTCGATTATCTGGTTCCCGTGGAGAGCGTGAAGCTCGCGGCCAATCTGTAACGCTTCGTGAATCAACAAGATCAAGAAGATCAACAAGAAGGAAAACGATATGTCATTGAACAATAAAGTCGCGCTCGTGACCGGCGCGGCAAGCGGTATCGGCGAACAATGCGCCTACAGGCTCGCGAGTCTCGGCGCGGCGGTCGTGATCGCCGACCTCAATCTCGACAACGCCCAGAAGGTGGTCGCCAGCATCGTCGCCACGGGCGGCAAGGCGCTGGCCGTGGCGATGGACGTCACCAGCGAAGCAGCGGTCAATGACGGGGTGGAGCGTGCGGTGCAGGAACTGGGCAGTCTCGACGTGCTGGTGTCCAACGCCGGCATCCAGATCGTCGCGCCCATCGAAGACTATGCGTTCGCCGACTGGAAGAAGATGCTGGCGATCCATCTCGACGGCGCCTTTCTCACCACGAAGGCCGCGATCCGGCACATGTACGCGAGCGGCAACGGCGGTTCGATCGTGTATATGGGCTCGGTGCACTCGCATGAAGCGTCGAAGCTGAAGTCGGCCTATGTGACAGCCAAGCACGGCTTGCTCGGGCTCGCCCGCGTCGTGGCGAAAGAAGGCGGCCCGCGCGGCGTACGGGCGAATGTCGTGTGCCCCGGCTTCGTGCGCACGCCGCTCGTCGACAAGCAGATTCCCGAGCAGGCGAGAGAGCTCGGCATCTCCGAAGCCGACGTCGTGAAGAACGTCATGCTCAGGGAAACCGTCGACGGCGAATTCACCACGGTCGAGGACGTCGCCAATACGGTAGCGTTCCTCGCGAGCTTCGAGTCGTCGGCGCTCACCGGTCAGTCGGTGATCGTCAGCCACGGCTGGTCGATGCGATAAGGGGTACGTATGACCGGTACAAGAAAAATCGGCGTGCAGCCGGAGGTGTTCCCGCTGCCGCGCTACGACGAAATCGCCCTGGTGCTGCAAGGCGGCGGCGCGCTCGGCTCCTACCAGGCCGGCGTCTATGAAGGCCTGATGCAGGCGGGCGTCCATCCCGACTGGATCGCCGGCGTGTCGATCGGCGCGCTCAACACGGCGATCATCGCCGGCAACGCGCCGGAACACCGCGTCGAGGCGTTGCGCGGCTTCTGGAATTCGATCTGCCATCCGGCGGACTGGCTCGGTGGCCTCGGCAGTTGGGCGCTGCCCCGCATCGGGTTGCAGGATCTGTCGCGCAAATGGGCCAGCATCTGGGCCGCGGGCCGGGCGCTGACCGAGGGCCAGCCCGGCTTTTTCGCGCCGCGCTTCCCCTTGCCCGTCGCGGGATTCGAAAAGAAAAGCCCGAGCGGGGTCAGCTACTACCACACCGCCGAATTGAAGAAAACGCTGTTGCAGTTCGCCGATTTCGACCGGATCAACGACGGCGAGATTCGCGTCTCGGTGGGTGCGGTGAACGTGCGGACCGGCAACCTCGTCTACTTCGACAACACGAAAATGCGCCTGACCCCGGAGCATTTCATGGCGTCGGGCGCGTTGCCGCCGGGATTTCCGGCCGTCGAGATCGACGGCGAGTACTACTGGGACGGCGGCCTCGTCTCCAACACGCCGTTGACCGAAGTGCTGCGCGATGCCGAGCACAAGGACACGCTGGTCTTCCAGGTGGACCTGTGGAGCGCGAGCGGCAATACGCCCGGCGACTTCCTCGACGTGTCGGAGCGCGCCAAGGACATCCAGTATTCGAGCCGCACGCGCGCGATCACCAGCATGCTCGCGGAGCGCCAGAAGCATGCGCGCTTCATCAAGGAACTGCTTGCGCATGTCCCGGCCGAGATACGCAAGACGGACCCGCTGTTCCGCCTTGCCGAACAGGCCGCCGACGGCAGCGCGATCAACGTGGTGCACCTCATCTACAAGAACAAGCCGTACGAGGGTCACTACAAGGATTACGAGTTCAGCATGGACACGATGCAGGAGCACTGGGAGAGCGGTCTCGACGACATTCGCGCTTCGTTTGCCCATCGGGAGTGGTTCGATGTGCCGAGCCGCGAACAGGGCTTCGTGACGCACGATGTGCATCGGCCATCCGGTTCGGTTCCGGAGTCCGAACGAAGCGTGCCTGAACTGGTGCTGCATACGGAAAGAAAGGACGCGGCCTGAGCGGAGTTGGCGCGAGGCGTCGGCGGCAAGACCGGTGCTGCGGCAGCCGGTCGCGGACGCTTCGATATCCGCTTCGACGTCACTTCGGGCCGCGATCGCCCAAGCCAGGGCGATCGCGGGCCACGCTTCGAAGCCAGCCCAACAGTCAGGATAACTGGAGATGAGCCGGTGGGCCGTTCCATGAAAACGGTCCACGTCAATCGGCTATGCGAGAATCACGCACTATTCCCATCGGCCAGGCGAGCGACAGCCATGAACCCACCCCTGATGAACCTGACGGCCCCCCAACTTTCCGGCGACGCGACACTCTGGTTTTCGGCCTATGCCTTCGGTTGGGGATACTGTGCCTTCGCGCTCCCTGCCGAAACGGTCCGCGAAAAACTCGGCGCGGCGAACGAGACGCCGAAGCAATTGATGCTCGCGTTCGAACTCGGCAAGCGCCGGCTTTTGCAAGCCGTCGAGCAGAAAGTACTGCCCATTACCGGTGAACGGATCACGCTGTCGAGCGCCGATCTCTGACGGCGGAGCGGACCGGCGCGGCGGCGGCGCGCTTCAAGGGCTTCGGGCGATCCCGGCGCTTCAGGCAGAAGCCGAAGGGAGATCAAGTCTCACACACCCCGCCGGCCCCTACACCCGCTTACCGCCGCATCCCTCGCCGGCTCCCCCGCCTCACCCCGCCGCGTCCGAAACCGCCGCGATTTCCGGCGCAATCCGCGCCGTATTCAGCGTATGCCGCGCGATCATGCCTTCCTCGTCGGTCGGCACGCGCAGCGCGAGCACCCGCGACAGATGGGACGAGATCACCCGTTCGTTGGCATGGTTGCGCGCCTCGTCGATCTCGACGCCGATCCACGCCATGCCGGCCAGCACCCGCTCGCGAATCGGCGCCGCGTTCTCGCCGATACCGCCCGTAAACACGATCGCATCGAGCCCTTCGAGCGCCGCCGCGAGCCCGCCGACTTCGCGCCGGATGCGCGACACGAAATAGGCGATCGCCTCGTTCGCCTCGGGACTCCCGGACGCCAGCAATACGCGCATATCGTTCGACACGCCGCCCGACAGCCCGAGCAGCCCCGAGCGCTCGTAAAGCATCGTCGAGATTTCCTGCGCATCCATGCCCTGCTGCATCAGATACAGCAGCACGCCGGGATCGACCTGGCCGCAGCGCGTGCCCATCGGCAGGCCGTCGAGCGCGGAGAAGCCCATCGTCGAGGCGATCGAGCGGCCGTCGCGCATCGCGCACATCGACGCGCCGTTGCCCAGATGCGCGACCAGCACGCGGCCCCGTGCATGATGCGGGTAATGCACGCGCAGATAATCCGCGATGTACTCGTACGAGAGCCCGTGAAAGCCATAACGGCGCACGCCCTGATAGAACAGCTCGCGCGGCAGCGCGAAGCAGTCGTTCAGAAACGGATGCGCGCGATGAAACGCCGTATCGAAGCACGCGACCTGCGGCACCTCGCCGAACGCCTCGCGCGCGGCATCGATGCCGGCGAGGTTGTGCGGCTGATGCAGCGGCGCGAGCGGCACGAGCAAGCGCAACTGCGCGATCACCTCGTTCGTGATGAGCACGGGCCGATCGAACAGCATGCCGCCATGCACGACGCGATGCCCGATCGCGCTGATGACCGCGCCGGCCATCTCGCGGGCGATCCATTCGATGATGGCCTGCAACGCATCGACATGGTTCGGCGCGTCGATCGAGGCGTCCCACTGATGCTGCCCGTCGTCCTTCGCCTTGAAACGCGACGCACCGCCGATCGCCTCGACGAGCCCGGTCGCGCGCCGTCGCAGTCCGTCCACGTCGTAGAGCGCGAACTTGATCGACGAGGAACCGGCGTTGAGCGTGAGCAGCGCGGCGCCGGCGGTGTCCTGCCGCAGTGCGGCGCTCATGACAGATTCTCCCTGGCGTTGTCCGCCGTCACGTCCGCGGCCATTGCGTCCGCGGCCGTCACCGCGCTCGTGCCTTCGCGCCGCCAGTGGTCGTAAAGAATCGCCACCGCGCACGACGCGAGGCGCGCCTGGTCGTTGTCGGCGCGGCTCGTCAGCATGACCGGCACGCGCGCGCCGACCACGAGCCCGGCCGGCTGGGCGCGCGAGACGAACGTCAGTTGCTTGGCCAGCATGTTGCCCGCTTCCAGATTCGGCACGATCAGCACCTGCGCCGCGCCCGCGACCGGCGACACGATCTTCTTCGTGCGCGCCGCGGCGGCGTCGATGGCGTTGTCCATCGCGAGCGGGCCGTCGACGAGCCCGCCCGTGATCTGGCCGCGATCCGACATCTTCGCGAGTATCGCCGCATCGAGCGACGAAGGTATGCTCACGTTGACCGTCTCCACGGCCGAGAGCACCGCCACACGCGGCAACGGCACGCCGCACGCGCGCGCGAGATCGATCGAGCTCTGCACGATGTCGGCCTTGGTCGGCAGATCGGGCGCGATGTTGATGGCCGCGTCGCTGACGAAGAGCGGATGATCGAGCGTCGGCACGTCGAGCACGAACACATGCGAGATGCGCCGTCCCGAGCGCAGGCCGCCGTCCTTCTTCACGACGTGCGCGAGCAGTTCGTCGGAATGCACGTTGCCTTTCATGATCGCGCGCACCTCGCCCGCGTGGACGAGCTGCACGGCCTTCGCGGCAGCCGCCTCGTGATCGGCCGCGTCGATGACGGGCACCTCGCCGAGCGCTTCGCCGCACTCCGCCGCCGCTTCTTCCAGACGCGCCCGCGCGCCGATCAGCACCGGCGTGATGAGGCCGCGGCGCATCGACAGCAGCGTGCCGCGCAGCGAGTTCGGATCGTCGGGCCACACGACGGCGGTCGGCAGCGGCGGCAGACTCGCCGCGATCTCGATGAGCCGCGTGAAGTGATCGTGCTGGTCCATCAGCAGCGCGGGGCGGTCCGCTTCGTTGGTCACGACGCGATGCAGCGGCGCGAGCACTTCCGCGCGGCCTTGCGCGACCATCTCGCCGTCGACCACCTCGACGCGGAATTCGAGCATCGCGCGCGGACGCTCATGCTTCTCGAGCACGCGCACCGTCACCCGCAACGTATCGCCGACGCGCGCGCGCTCGCCGAATTCGAACTGTTGCGCGAGCAGCAGCGTGCCTGCGCCCGGCAGCAGATTGCCGAGCACGGCCGAGACCAGCGAGCCGATCCACATCGACGGCGCGACCGTGTCGCTCTTGCCGTCGCCATCGACGTCGATGCCGGGCATATGCATCGGATTCAGATTGCCCGACGCATGCGAGAACAGCACGATGTCGCGCTCCGCGACGACGCGCTCGACGACGGCTTCGTCGCCGGCATGCAGTTCGTCCCAGGTCCTGTTGCTGTGGCTTTCTTCCATGGCGCTCGTCCTCGTCGTTTCAGGTGATCCAGGTTAGTCCGTCGCGTGGCCGTTCAGGCGCGCCCGCGCCTGCTCGATCCAGCCCTCGCGCATCACGCGGCCGCGCGCATTGAGCTTGAGGTCCAGCCATGCCGCCTCTTCCGGCTCCAGCGCCGCGAGTTGCGCGTAACACTCGATACCCAGTTGATGCAGCTTCTCCGCCATGCGCGGGCCGACACCCGCGAGGCTTTCGAGATCGTCGGGCTGTTCGCCGTGGGCGCGCGGCTCGATCTTCGGCGCGCGAGGCACCGGCGTACCGGCAACGGCGAGCGCGGGATGGCCGGCCGCCTGCGCGTCCGTGGCCAGGTCGGCCGCGAGCGCGGTCCGCGCGACCGGGCCCGTCAGCGCCGCCGGTCCGGGACCGGCTGCAAACGCTGCGGCCCCCTGCATGCCGAGCATCTGCTGGAAGCGTTGCAGCAGCACCAGCGCGGCCGGATGCATCGTCTCGACGGAACCCGAGACGTCGACCACGGCGGCGAGCGCCGTGCGGCGCTTGTCTTCCGTGTCGAGCAACAGCGGCAGCGTGGCAAGCGCCTGCTGCGGCTCCAGATCGACGATGATCTGCTGCTGGCGCAGCAGCTTCGCGAGCGCCGCTTCGTCGAAATGGCCGAACCGGTCGGTATGCGTGAGCATGTCGAGCACGCGTTCCATGCGCGAGCGGCGCAGATAGCCGCGCGCCTTCGACATCAGCCCGAGCATGCGCACCGCGCCCTCGGCCGCGCCGCCTTCGGTCATCGCCTCGAGTGCGGTGCGCACTTCCGGCAGCGCGCGCAGGTCCTTGCCGCGGCGATGCTCCGCGCCCTGCAATTCGTGGTGGCCGATGCCCTTCATCAGCGGCGAGCCGTAGATCGCGTGGAAGACCGTTTCGCGCCAGCCGTCGCGCATGCCGCGATACAGATTGAGCTGGTTTTCGACGACGAGCGCGCCGATGCGCTCGAACGCCGCGAACGGATTGTCCAGATCGACGGGCTGACGCTGCGCACGTGCCGTCGCAGCCCACGCCTCGACCGGCTTCATGAGCGGATTCTGGTCCGAGAAGAGGCTGCGGCGCAGACGGATCGGCTGGAAATCGCGCGCGGCCTGCGCGGACTCGGGCGTGACCGCCGTGCGCACGAACGGACGCACGGCCAGCTCGTACAGCTCGGTGCCCATTTCCGACAGACGCGCGACGGACGCGAACAGCGCTTCGTCGTCGCGGCCGTCGTCGATGCCGAGCAGATCGTCGATCGTGCGGGCCTCGAAGCGGATATGCACGCGGTCGGCGGCATCGTCGAGCTTCATTTCGTAGAGGCCGGGCGGCAGGCCGTCGATGGCGCGCAGCGTCTCGGTAATCGCGTCGTGCTCGCGCGTGGCGACCTTTGCCGATACGAAAATGCCGAGATGGCCGATCGACTGATGGATCATGTACACGATGCGCTGGCCGCGCATCTTGATCTCGTCGACGTTCGCGTAGAGGTCCGCGATCCAGTTGAGCGCCTGTTGCGGCGGCGTGATGTTGTCGCCATGCGAGGCGAACACGACGATCGGCGAGGTGATGCGGCGCAGGTCGATGGCCTCGCCGCCGAGCCGCGCTTCGCCGCGCGCGAGCCGGTTGCCGACGAACAGGTTCTCGACGATCCAGCGGATTTCGGCCTCGTTCATCAGATGGAAACCGCCCCACCAACGCTCGAAGCCGAGATAGCGCGACGCTTCCGAGTCGATGTGCGAATACAGGTGGTAGTACTTTTTGAACAGATGGTTGGCCGGGTCGAGACCCTCGAAGTTGAGCACGAGCCACGCGCCGTCGAACACGCCGTTGCCGAGGTCGGACATGACGAGCGCCGGCAGTGCGCCGCCGGACAGGCCGCCCGTGTAGCGCATCGGGTTCTCGCCGGTGCGGCCCGCCCAATACGACATCGGCGCGCCGTTGACGACGACCGGACCGGCCAGATCCGGCGCCGATGCCGCGAGCAGCATTGCGGCCCAACCGCCCTGGCAGTTGCCGATCACCGCGGGCCGGTGCGCGTTCGGATGACGGCGCGCGATCTCGCGCAGGAATTCGACTTCGGCGTCGCGCACGTCGGCCATGGTCTGGCCGGGTTCCGGCACCGGACGGAACACGACGAAGTAGACCGGATGGCCGCCCTTGAAGGCCTCGCCGACCTGGCTGTCCGGCTTGAAGCCGCCGATGCCGGCGCCGTGGCCCGCGCGCGGATCGATAATCATGAACGGCTGCTTGTCGTCGTCGATCGTCACGTCCGCCGGCGGAACGATGCGCACGAGCGAATAGTTGACCGGCGCCTCCAGTTCGCGGCCGTCGATCAGGAGTTCGTACTGGAAATCGAGCACCGGCGGCATGCCCGCCTTCAGATGCTCGACGTAGTTGTTGCCGCGCTGGCGCAGCGTGTCGAGCATCAGCACCTGGCGCTGCACGGCGTCGGTCAGGTAGCCGATCCAGTCGGCCATCCAGCTGGCCGGTGCATTCGAGGCCCGCGCGTGCAACTGCTTTAGCTCGTGCTCGATGCCGTGCTGCAGTTCGTCGGCGAAAGCGGCGGCCGCGTGGCGCACGCGGCTGGCCTGGTTCCACGCCACTTCCGACACGGTATTGCCGAATTTACGCTGGTCGGCGAAGGCGCGCAGCAGGGCTTCGCCGCCCTGCCAATAGCGCCCGTACAGCGTTTCGAGAACGTCTAAGCCTTGATCGACACGGCCATCCATCATCGTTTTCTCCATGACTCGTTAGCGTGCGGGTCGGCTCTTTGCGGAGCCAGGCGATCGTGAGCGCGGGGCTCGCCAATCCGCATCACAGTAGTGACGTGTGGTGACAGAGAAGTGAATGCGCGGGATCGTCAGGGCGACTCGCGCGATAAGGCATGGAATGGCGGGGAAATTGGCGGATCGTTCTTTGGGGGGTGGGGGCGAAGTTCGGTGGGTGGCCCGTTGGTAGCCGGTTCGTGGCCGATTGGTGCGGCGTGGTCACGGCTCGGACACCGGAATGTCATTGAAGGGGTGGTAGCAACGGCATGGCCTCATCGGCAGCGGCGTCGAACCGCGATGCCGTCGATTGCGCGACCATGCCGTCACGGTGCTGCTTGCGCCTCGCGCTTACGCTACCGCCGCCGGACTCAGCGCGGCCAACGCCACCGCGTCCGCGCCGGCGGGCAAACGAATCGTGCTCGACGGGTCGTGCGCCGCGCGCCACACCGCTTCCGCCACATCCAGCGCCTGAGTGACAGGCCCGGACGATTGCGCCCATCCCGCGAAGACGCTCTGCGCCAGATCGGCGTAGGCATCGGGAAGGCCGCCCATCCGGGCTCGCGCGTTTTCCCCGAAACGGGTTTCCGGCGCTCGCCCCGGCAACACGAGGTTAACGCGCACGTTGAACGGCTCAAGTTCCAGCGCCAGCGATTCGGTGAACGCGTTGATCGCCGCCTTGCTGGCGGTGTACACCGAGAGCAGATGCAGCGGCTTGAACGTCACACTCGAGGTGACGTTCACGATGACCCCTGCCTGGCGTTGCCTGAATTGCGGAAGCACGGCGTGGGTCATCGCCATCGTGCCGAACGTATTGGTCTCGAAGACCTCGCGCACTGTATCCATCGAGGTGCCTTCAAAGGCATTCAGCAGACCGATGCCGGCGTTGTTGACCAGCACGTCGATCGGCCCGGCGGCATCCACGGCGCGGCGAATGCTTTGCTGGTCGGTGACGTCGAGCGCCAGCACGCGCAGATTCTCGGAGCGCGGCAGCACACCCTCGCGCGGCGTGCGCATCGTGGCGATGACCTTCCAGTCACGATCGAGAAAGTATTGGGCGGTTTCGAGGCCGAAGCCGGACGAACAGCCTGTGATGAGGATGGTTCCCATGCGTGATCCCGGTTGTCTGTGGAACCGACACAATAGACGCGCGGACGCGGACTGCCTACAATCAAAGGTCCACATTTCGCCTTCATTCGTCCACCATGATCGACCCGCTTGCCGAGGTGGTCACGTTGCTTCAGCCGAGGGCCGCGTTCTCGAAAGTGGTCAGTGGCGCCGGGGCCTGGCGCGTTCGCCGCACGGAAGCAGGCCGCCCCTTCTACTGCGCGCTGCTCGGCGGTTCGTGTCACCTCGCCGTCGATGGCCATGAGCCGATCACGCTCGTGGCAGGTGATTTCGCGCTGGTTGGCTATAGCTCGGCGAGTACGTTCAGCATCGCGTTCACGCGTCATGTCGGGCTGCCGCCTCGGCGGTATATGCTGGAGCGGGGGGAATTGGTGCGGTAGTGGGGGTGGGTTATGTGATGCGATGTGTCGAACGTCGGCTCGGACTCGGGTCGACGTGGTTTCAGACCGGACGGTGGTTTAAGTCGGGATGGCAAATGGGACGGTGTTAATCCGGGTTCTTGGTTTTTGTCGCCGCTTCTACCGCCAACCTGTCTTGCAGGTTGGCGGTAGTTCAGGAACAACGTCCTGATTTACTCCCACTCGATTCTCTATCGGGCCTGCGAAACCAGCAACGACGGGCGATTGGGACGATCCGTGTAAGCATGATACCGTAAAGCGTACCGCTCTACGTGCTCCTCTGCGTGCTTACATTGTGCGAGCTGTTATGGCATCGCAAAATTTCTCCGGCCCGGTTCTTCCGTCTGAAGTTGTTCAGGGACGTCCGCCCGTTGACCAAACACCCACCTCTCTCGCGCAGATCGCCCAATGAAAAGCTCATGCGCGGCGTGCGTGACGGTATTGTGGCCGACCCGACGCTGCCCAAAAGTCAATACCGTCACCCAATACCGACAGGGAGTAGTGACCAGGCGTCTGCGCCGCCAACCTCCCGGCTCTCTATGGTCTTAACTCCGGCCACACAGGGCGCCCAAATGTAAAATGCCGAGCGCATAATCGACTGCGCTCGAAGAACAACCAAGTGGAGCCTGAATCAGTAAGCTCGCCGGACGCCGGTGACGAAAACATTACCGCTGTCAGCAAACGCGTCGCGGCGCCATGAATTCCAGATCTCGACATAGTCGAAGCCCGCGTCCCTGGTCAATTCGGCGATGATGTTTGCGTTCGCGACATTCAGCTGATGGGTCTCATTGAATGACTCACCAGTACTCGCGCAATTAAATGCGTAGTTAGCAGACAGTGCATCAGCTCGTGTGGCATCGGACTGGAATCTGAAGCGGAGCCTCACGTCATCCGCCAGCCCGGTCGGCCCAATCTCCCGATCCTCTGCCCATTCGGCGGGGAGATTCGGCCCATGAGCAACCTGCAGCAACAGGCGACCGCCGGGAACGAGCGATTCGTTCATTCTTGCAATCGTTGCCCTAAGCTCGCCGACGTTCCTGCAATAGTGGACACACCACGACAGCGACACCACGATATCGTAGCAATCGCGGGTCGCCAGATCCTGCATACGCTGAACCCAAACTGACGACTCCCGTAACCGTTTCCTGGCGACGTCAATCATGTACGCCGAGGCATCGAATCCAACAGCATCGAAGCCCGCAACTTGTGCCTTCTCGACCAGGACGCCGGTGCCACAGCCGACATCAAGAAGGCGAGCTCCTTGACCGAAATGTGCGGCGAGCGACAACACGAGCTCATGGTCCCGGAAGTAATGATCAGGCGGAGTGTGAAAATCGTACCAACCCGCGAAACTGTCGAAGAGCTTGTGCATCTCAATTGAAGAAAGAAGTGAGTCCAGTGAACTCCTTCGCGATCAACGGAAGAATCTGGGAGCGCAGATCAGCGTCAGCCGGTTCGCCAAGGCGGCATTCAGACTTCTCGATCGGGCCTATACAGTGCAGCACTCGCTGCAGCTCGCGCTCCTGTCGCGGCCCCAACGCACGCAGCTTCTTCAAGGCCCCAAAAATCTCACGCGCTCGGCCATCCCGAGTCCAATGGTAGATAGACCGTCCAGCAACTGGGAGCAACCTCGAGTAAGCCGAGAGGCCACTTCCGTCGCACATAGGACAGCTACGCTGCTCAGCCTCAACCGAGCGGCGCGACTCATCGGCACCTCGTGACGATACGAGTTCTCCGACAAGTCCATCCCAGCTGAGCCAGTGATTTACCTCCGTACCGTCGATGTCCTTGCCACGCTTGAGGAACGTACCCAAGCCTGGCCGAATCCAGTAACCCCAGAGAACGGTTTGCTTTTGCTCGTCGGACATTTTGCTCCAACCCACGTTGCTCCACATGCCTTCTTCCTGCATGCGACGAAAGAACGGAGTGAGGATAGCTCGTCGAAAGCCCTTGAGTTTCACGGCTAGCTCCGGAGCCAGAAAATCATCGTCAAACACCGTTGCTCTTGGATTGCCTATGACGGTCTTTTCCTTTAGCCCAAGGACGGTTCCGCGCCCTTTGCACATAGGGCAACACCCGAGCGCGCTAGAGCGGACAAAGTGCTCAGTGCGATGCCGGCGCGGCCCCGCAAGTCCCTGCTCGAAGTCGATGAGCCGGGCCGTTGCGCTCGCAAGCGATTTTCCGGAGGCATCAATCAAGTCGACAAAGCCGCTTCCAAGCGCCCACGCATCCCGCAAAGCTACCATCCTCTCGGACGCGACCGTGCCGGATACGCGCAACCGCTTGCCGGACACGCGCAGGCCTAAAGGTCCATTTACATCCCCCCTGAAATCGTCCAGCCCCATCGCTTTTGCTTCAAGGCGGGCACGCGCAATGACGGATGCTGGGACTGTCTTGCCCCAGACCGAAACAGCCTCAAGTAACGGGTTGACATGCAGGCTCGCAGTAGGATTCTGTTCCCAAACCCGCAGCAGCTCCTCCAGCATCGAAACCGGCCGCGGGAGCATATCCAGAACAATCGATACGAGAGAATGGTCAAGGCCGCCGAGCTCTAATGGGCGGGACTGAGTGTCGACTCGTTCGAAGATCGCACCGAGCTGCGAGGTCCGCCCTTCATCGGGCGGGGCGACGTCGTCGCCAAGTATCTGCCGAATCTCTTGTCTAGCCGCTAATGCCTCGGAGAGTGACTGGGGTGCGCCAGCATCAATGTTCCGACGTGCAGCAGCCTTCAACTTTGTCCCCGACGGGTTCTTCAGCGCCCACCCCGTAGCGGTATCGCCCGCGCGGATTTCGTCCGGTGTTCCTTGCGAAACAACGAAGCCTCCTTCGGGGCCACCGCCGGGACCGAACTCGACCAGATAATCACACTCCGCCAGCAGCATAGGGTCATGCTCAACCGCGACAACGGTATTTTTTCCGTTGCCCACGAGGTGGCGAAGGGCACGATACAGGCGTTCCACATCAAGAGGATGCAGGCCACATGCCGGCTCATCGAGGACGAACACTGTACCCGCGCTTCCATCTACCGTGATCGCTCTCGACAATCTAAGTCGTTGCACTTCGCCGCCACTGAGCGTTCCGAGACTGCGTCCCAGCGAAAGGTGACCAATACCCAGTTCGATAAGTGAATGCACGAGATCTGAGGAGAGCCAGGGAAAAGATAGTCCGCGCAAGTCCGACAGCGTCAGATCCAACCACTCCGACATATTCAGGCCGGCAACCCGAACAGACAAAGCGTCGTATTCGAATCGAAGTCCGCCACACGTGGAGCAAGGCCCCCCGTCGGTGGCGACGCCCAAGCCCAGACATGACTGGCAGCGGCCGCGCCCTGAGTTCGTTCCAAAATCCGTTGCTGCAAGACCGAGACTACGCGCCTGCTCCGTTGACGCAAACTCGCGGCGTAAATGCTCCGCAAGTCCAAGGTACGTTCCTACGAGGCTTCGAGATTGTCCTGGCGGGGTTATCTGGTCGAGCGCAATGAGCGCCTTGACGTGCTTACTTCCGTTGCATGCCTTCCATCGCCCACCCAGCACACGGAAATCACTGGTATCAACGGCGGACTCGGGCAATTGTTCGCGCAGGGCTGGGACGAGTACGCCTCTGACAAAGCTCGACTTTCCGGAGCCCGACACACCGGCTATGCAGGTGAAGGTCCCCAGCGGAATGCGCACATCCTGTTCTCGCACAGTATTCGCGGAGGCCCCTACGATCTCGAGGAAAGTCGCCTTTCCGTTTGAAACGATGTCGCTTGGCCCACTGCGCAAATTTTGCGGGACCCCATCCAAATCAGGTGCGACCACGCGGCCGCCGCCCACACCACTTCCCGGTCCGAGCTGAATGACCTGCTGCGCATGCTGCACCAGACGCATGCGATGTTCGCTCATCAGCACGGTATGGGAGCGGGCTGCATCACCAATTTCCTGCGCCAGATACGCCAAGTCAGCTTCATGAAGCCCTCGACCCGGTTCGTCGAGCACAAGCAGGAGCCCCGCCAGTCGACTGTTCAGCACGCTGGCGAGCTTGATCCGGCGCGACTCCCCATCGCTGACATTAAGGAGACTACGATTGCCCGACAGATGTCCAAGTCCGACATTGGCAAAGGACTGGGCGATATGCCCGACGGTGTCAATAAGTGCGCCTAGTTCCTGGCCGTCTCTCCGGCCCCCTCCCTCCTGTTGTGCAGCTTCACGCCATTTCGGCGCCAACTGCACGAGTTCAGAAAACGGCGCTGCGAGCACCTCATCTATCGAAAATCCGCCGACACGCAAAGCGCGTGTCTCAAAGCGCCAACGACTGCCTGCGCACGCAGGGCAATCACCAACTGATACGAATCGCTTGAGAGCAGTTGCGCTCGAGGACTGCCGCCCGATTCGTTCGAGAATGGCCATACGGAAACCGTCAAAAGCGTGTGGTCCACTCGCCTTCTTGCCGCTTTTGGGATCAATATCGACAACCGCCTCGGTGCTTCCGTTCAGAATGAGATCCTTCGCGGACTGAGGAAGTCGCTTCCAAGGAATGTCCGGATCGAATCCTTCGCGCCCCCGTAAGCCCTCGATCGTTGCATGCTGGATATTGACGTAGCGGTAGTTCTTTTCCGTCCAGAGCGCAAATGCCCCTTCGTGCATCGATCTCTCTGAATGGTCAACAAGCAGCTCTTGCTGCACATCGGTTGCGACACCCAGGCCATTGCAGGTTCGGCACGCACCGCTATCCTCGTGCCTTGGCGCATTGAAGGAGAACAGGTGAGCATCAGCCACCCGAAACACCTCTGCCACCTTGGGGTGCACACGATGACGACGCGAATCCAGTCCGTGCGAAAAGGCTCGGGCAAGTGCCGGGTTCTCTGAATCGGGCATCTCGACAAAGACGGCCCCACCGCCAGCCCGCCAGGCGGTTTGCAGGAGACGCAGCAGCGATTGCGCGCCCGCTTTTCCGATGCGGGCCTCGCCGACCTTCGCTTCAATCGTATGCTTGACGTCCACCCGAAGCCCTTTAAATCGGGCGGTCGAAACACTCGTTCCAGTCTCAGCCTTTTTTCCCTTGTCCGTTTCGCTATAGACGACTGCTTCAACAATACCTGAATCGGCCAATGCCTTGACTGCGGAAACGCCGTCCGTGCGGCTTTGATAGACCGGCACAGCCCAGACGATGGCCTTTCCGGTCATGTGTTCGGTGAGCCATTGCGCAATGATCTCGGGTGTAGGCTCAGGCACATGCGCCCCAATCTTTGAGGAAAAGGGCGAACTGAACCTGACGAAGATGCGGCGCAACACGCGCAATAGCGCCGACGATGTTGCCACTGTATTGCGTGTCGTCGCCTGAAATGAACGCTGCGCTACAACCACGAGCGGCGGGGTAGCGCCGACGAATGCCGGGACATCGACCGCTCCCACGGCGCCCGGAATTCCCAGAAACCGACGTGTTCTTTCGGCTGCGACGGTTGCAATCGTGCCGTCAACGAGTGAGCTCTTCCCCGAACCGGACACTCCGACGACGGCGGTAACTGCGTTCGCGGGAATCGTGACGCTGACATCCTGCAGGTTATTGGTCGCAGCACCCACCACGTCAATGGAGTGGTCTTTGTTCATACTGGCTCATCGTACGCATGGAACACGCTGACACGGCGCGACTGGAATTCAGACGGAAACTCCTGAAATCGCACCGTACAAGCCCCTCTCTGATGCAACGCTCGCTTGTTACTGACCAGAAGCAGCTCTCCCGGCTCCAGGTTGATTGGGGCGGAGACGTCCAGTGCAGCTTGATGAATCGCTGCGAGGTGTTCCGGCAGGCTCGCCGGATTGCATCCGAGATGCTTCTGTGCCGCGAGGAGGCTTTCGGGGTGAAACCGGACGAGTCCGTCGGCAACCATCGCGCCTTGCCAGCCCGATGGCGATGTCTCGTTCACCATCGTAACCGTCTCGTAGAGCAAGAACTTCGCTGCGTCTTCATCGGTCTTCCATAGCCGGTCGGCCAGATCCTGTAGCCTCGCCACTCGCAACTGCCCGTACTCCGGTGCGCCTGGGTCAGGGTCGAGACACTGCATCGCCGTCACAGCCGGCGGCACCTCTGAGGTATTCAGGTCAGTGTGAAAGAACCCTGACGCCAGCGTGTGTGATAGCGCCTTTGTCCAAGGAGACATACGGAAGTGCTTGACGATCTTCCCGCCGCGATAGCGTTTGAGATCCGTGAAGCACAAACTTGCGAAAAGAAGTCCAGTTATCCCGTCTGGGCATTTCGGCAAACGACGAATCACGACATGATCGTTTACACGCCATGCTTCCCTGACTCGATCTCGGACGGGCTGAAGGGCAACGTAGCGCCGGTCGAACTCTAACCCTCCACGTTGAACCACGCCCTCGAGAGCATCGAGCTCAGTGAAGTCGCCCCGAAGTTCGTTGATGAGATCAATCTCTTGTTGCGTGAGGACGATTTCTGGAATGAAGGTCACGTTTGAGTCAAGCGGAAGAGTAGCTTGTGGCGAAACTGATGGTCGAGAAGCGCGCCCACGCTCGGATATCCGAATACTCCGTCGGTAGGGTCGTACGTCGCCCATCCGCTTTCGCGCAACGGGCGTACAGCCGGTACCAAGCCGTGGACTCCGGCCGCTTTCATGAAAGCAAGTGGCTCGTGGGTGTAGACTTGCTTGTTATCTCGTTCAAACGTCGCACGCCACGTTAACCACGTAGGATTCTCTGCGTGACAGCCTGAAACAACGTACGCGCGACCACCAGGCGCGAGGGTCCTCGCAATGTTGGCGGCCATGGCATCGAGATCCTGAACCACGAACAACACCTCGTGACAAACGATGAGGTCCATCGCGCGGTCTGGCACGAGCTTCCATTGCTCGGGACTAAGCATACGCACGCTGCCAGCGAGGGTCGCGAGACGCAGTTGAGCCCGCGCACGAGCGGCACCGATTGGCTCGATGCCCCAAAGGTCTTGCGCGCCCCACAGCTCTGCGATCCGGGCGAGCAACCCTCCCCGATGACAACCGATGTCCAACACCCTTTGCGGCGGCCGGACAAAACCGTCCCGTCGTATGTTGTCGAGCATCGCCTCCCAGAACACATGGTTCCGGGATTCGAGGAGGTCGTCGTCGCCCGAATCAGCGAAAAACGACGATTCAACCGCCATCCCTGAACCTTATCAAGGGCAGCGTTGCGGGCGGCAGGCGCGCGCGTGTGCATCCCCCGCCGTCGGGTCGATGCCGAAGTGGCGAATAAAGAGATCTACCGTATCGGTAAAAGCCTTATCCAGATCCGCCTTGTCTTCGGGCCCGCGCATTCCGAAATACGGATAGTGATGCAGCATTTCGCCAAACAGTGCCTCGCAGTCGGCTGCGTACTTGCGCGTGTCGAGAATGTGCGCATGCCAGAACTCGTCGACCGGGCCGTTCGGACAGAGCTTGCGTTCCGGATAGCGGATGTTCAGCGCAAGGAACTTGCGATAAAGATCCTCTGCGTCTGCGCACGTTTCGGCAGTCCAGCCATGCTCCTCAATCAACTTGCGGCACTGCATCGTGAAGTCGATGCTTGCAACGCGTTCCATCGCAAGCTCGATCTCGGCGTCCTTGCAAACAAGGCTCTGCGCTTCCTCGTATGTTGTCAATTGCCCCATTTGTGCAGTCATGCTACTCCTCGTTTTTTGCTATTTTTAAGACGATCAAGTGTACAACGGGTACACCTCGATTGCTAACTTCTTTAGCAGCGCAATGACGCTTGAAACCGCAACGTCCAGGTGCCCGTATCGCTTGCAACGAACGAGGCGCGCTCCCCAGGAAATGACTCAGCGCAAACTATCCAAATAGCATCGAATCTGGGAGAGCGTCTGAGAAAAAACCTTACTGCTTCTCGGTCTGCGAATCAGTAGCAAGCAATGGCTTCGAACCCATCGCCCCCAAAAACTGCCCAATGCGTTCTCCGTATAAATGGCGAAGGCAGTCAACGTCCTTATCGCACATTCGCCGAGCCAGTACCCAGTCAGACTCAGACTGCTTCAGAGCCTGCGGGTCCGAGATAGTCTTCATCGCCGCAGCGTACAACCGACTCAACTGTCGATCCATAGCCGCCAGCCCTGCGTCACCGCAAATCGCAATTTCATCGTCGTGAGTTGCCCGCCTACAATCAAAGCTTGTCAGAAACGTCTGCGACTGGCTTGTCGGCATAGCACTGCCATTAGAAACGCTGCCGTTTTGCGGAGGTTGTGCCGGATTGCCCCTTTCTGCGAGAGTTGTATCAGAATTCAAGATTCGCTCATTTGACGACAGCACATCGGGGCTCTGCTGAAAGGTTTGTGTCGCGCTTGGGTCCAGCTTTACCACAGCAGCCGGTGACGGGCTTGCATCGCTGGCAGCAGCCTGGACAGATTCCGGAGCAGCCGCGCTCTGGCTTTCGACGGCGGCGGCAGGCGATGCTCCCTCTTTCGAATCAAGAAAACTGTTGATAGCCGCTCCGACGATGCAGATGCCAATGCCGTAAAGCAAAACCTTACCTGCGCGGCCAAAATTTCTGGTATCAGGTTCGTTGTTCTTATAGCCTGTCTTGTATCGCCGATCCACCTTGCGGGTGTCGACAAAGCCTCCAACGCCGACCAAGGCAGTGAGTACACCAACTACCATCAGGCCACTTCCCAATGCTGCCATGCTATTCCCCAATAGCACGTTGAGCGTGCTAATAACTGGTCTTGTGCTTTCTTGTGCGTGCAAAGTGCATCGGTGCTGGACCACCTACCCTCACTACACGCGGATCGCGCAGTATAGCTAATGCTCGAATTTGCTACGAAACCCTTCAAAGTGCCGCCAAGCGATTCGCTGCGAACCCCTCAAAGCATTGGAATCGCTCCTGCGATATAGGCGGATACTTCTGACATTCGCTTTGCGCCGCCTGCTCGTACACCTGCTCTGACGCCGCAAGCTCGGGTGAACCAGCCGCCCCACCGGCAGCTTTCAGGCGTCTCAGATAACGGCTATGTTCTGCCGCCTGCGCACTAGTCCGCTTGTATTCTAACGATGGATTCACCTTCGTTAGAGAAGAAATAATTGTTGTTGCGCCAGTAAGCGTGCCACTGAAATTTCCAGTGCAATATAAAAGGGTCGTGGGGCGATTGGCCGCCAACAGGTACGCGTAAATGCAAGACTGTTGGCGCGAAGATGCGAACTCCGGTGGACCCGATGCGGCTCCCTGAATCGCAATCGCGCCGGGAATATCCGCTTGAGGAACGATTTCAGCATCCGTGAAAGCCGCGCTCGTCACACGATTCGCCTCGTTCCCGAGTTGTCGGGTCAGTACGTCAGCAGGCAACGCACGCAGCGATTGAATTTCTTCTTCGAACCATGTCGCAGGCACAAATCGGTCTCGCTGTGTAACTACGCGCACCTGCCAGTGAGGGTCATCAGCCCCCGCCTCTGAGGGCTGACAGATACTGACTTCGTCTTCGGTAGGCCCCGGCCGTATACATTTTGCATTTCCCGGCAACACAGGCAGCGTCGCGCGCAGCCGCAATGAGCCAATACTCAAAGTTTGTAACTTCCAGACGACAGGTCTGGCAGCGTTTGCTTTTGGCTGTTGAGTCGCGGTCGCCGGCGCACTCGCAATCTCTGGAGAGGGAGCCGCGCCGCTCGGCGTAGTCCTGTTTGTCCCGGAAATGAGCACGCCCGCCGCGACAGCAACCAGCAAACTAAAGTACGCCGGGGCTTTACTTGCGGACATGTTTCTTGGATTATTATTGCCTCAAGAACGAATACTAACGCGCGGTTTCGAGGATAGCTAGCACTGCGCAGCGAGAAGACCATGAACGAACACAACGACTTCGCCACCCAGATAGCGTTCGGCACAGATAACTTTGCCGAAAACCCCGAACAACGATGCCCCTGCGTTTTGGTTCTGGATCGCTCCGGCTCGATGGCCGGCGACGCGATTGCCCAACTGAACGCGGGATTGGTAACGTTCAAGGACGAACTGGCAGCCGATTCGCTCGCGATGAAGCGCGTTGACACGGCGATTGTCAGCTTCGGCCCCGCCACACTGGAAATGCCATTTCATACCGCTCCGAACTTCTTCCCGCCGACGTTGACGGCACAAGGTGATACGCCGATGGGGTCGGCAATCAACCTCGCACTGGACACGCTTGAGGCACGCAAGGCTGAGTACAAGGCTAACGGCATTTCGTACTACCGTCCTTGGGTATTCTTGATTACGGACGGCGGCCCGACTGACTCGTGGCAGGCAGCAGCGGCGCGCGTTCGCGAGGGCGAAGCTTCGAAGAAATTTGCGTTCTTCGCCGTGGGCATCCAGGGTGCAAATATGGACGTTTTGGCCCAGATTTCGACGCGCCAACCAGTTTCCCTGCAAGGTCTCAAATTCCGCGAACTCTTCAAGTGGCTGTCGTCCTCTATGGGCGCTGTCTCCCGCTCTACTCCGGGCACCGAAGTCCCGCTTGCGTTGCCTACTGGCTGGGCGTCCGTGTGAACTGGGCGGTCATTGGCGCTTCAGTCGTCGGTAGCTCCCACAGCCATAGCTCGGACCCGTGCCAAGACAGTTGCTTCTACCATGTAACCGTTGACGCCACTGGTGCCAGTTATCTGGTTGCTTTGGCTGCCGACGGTGCAGGTAGCGCGAAATTCGGCGAAATCGGCTCCGAGATTGCATGCGAGACCGGCGGACAGACCCTCCTCGCCAAAGTCGAAAGATCGGGCGAGGGAGCATTTTCCCCGTCGCTGGCATCAAGCGTCCTCGATGCCGTACGAGCGAAGATAGAAAGTGCCGCCACGGAACGAGGGGCCACGACGCGCGACCTTGCCTGCACTCTGCTCGGCGCGATTATTGGACCGACCCAAGCGACGTACTTCCAAGTTGGCGACGGAGCAATCGTTGCGCGTCGTGACGACGCCTTGTCGCCCGTTTTTTGGCCGGAGTCCGGCGAATACGCCAACATGACGTACTTCGTGACCGACGCAAACGCCGCCGAGCATCTTCGCTGCGAAACTCGTGACACAACAGACGAAGTCGCATTGTTTACGGACGGATTGCAGCGACTAGCGCTTGTTTTCGCAACGCAAACGGTACACGAGCCGTTTTTTCAGCCGATGTTCAGGGCTCTCCGAGCCTCTTCGGATGACCAGACCGACGAGCTTTGCGCTGCACTCAAGCGTTTTCTGGCTGGCGACGCGATTAACGAACGCACGGACGACGACAAGACGTTGATTCTTGCTACGCGAATGTCAGGAGCAGGCAGTGTCGGCGGCGTTTGATGAGCAGGGTAACCAGCTTCAACTCGGCAAGAAGCTCGGCGAAGGCGGTGAAGGCGCTGTATTCGACGCCATGCATAATGGTGAAAACGTTGCTGCGAAAATATATCTGCACGCACTCCCCTCCGAGCGCCAGGCAAAGCTTCGCGCGATGGCGCAAGTCGGCGACTCCTATCTCAAACAGATATCCGCATGGCCAATCAGCGTCCTGCTTTCAAAGCGCCCGGGCCCTGTCAACGGCTTCACCATGCCGAAGTTCTCCGGCTACCACCCGGTACACGAGCTGTACGGCGTTGGGAGTCGTCGTCACCAATTTCCGAAGGCTGACTTCGCGTTCCTCGTCGGAACGGCGCGTAACGTAGCGGCGGCGTTTGATGCGATACATGCCCACGGCCATGCCATTGGCGACGTCAATGAAAACAACATTATTGTCAGCCATCAAGCGACCGTCAAACTGCTCGACTGTGACTCGTTTCACGTCAATACGTCGTCCGCAAGCTACCCTTGCACGGTAGGCGTTCCCCATTACACGCCACCTGAGCTTCAGGGGCTCAGTTCATTCCACGGAGTGACCCGAACGGCGAACCACGATAACTTCGGCCTCGCTGTCCTCATATTCCAGTTGCTCTTTATGGCTCGGCACCCGTTCTCGGGTGTTCCGAAGACACCCTATGACCTTCCGCTCGAACGGTCGATAAAAGAGTTCCGCTTTGCATACGGCCAAGACCATCTTGCCCGTATGAACGACATGCCGCCCAAGGCCCTAAGTTTGGACTATCTGCCGACCAAAATCGGCGACATGTTCTGGCGGGCCTTCACAGAGGTCGGCGCGAAGTCCGGCCGACCGAAGGCTGCGGAATGGGTCAGCGCTCTTGAGGGACTGCTGCACTCTCTTCGCGCGTGCAGTGTTGAACCGAAGCACAAGTACCCTAATCATCTGCACACTTGCCTCTGGTGCGAGAGAGATAAAGCAGGAACGCCATACTTCACGCACGCAGCAGCAACGGGACCAAACATCAACTTTCAGACTGTCGGCGCCAATATTGCAGCGCTGTGGTCCCAGATCCAGACACTCGGCACATTACCAGCGCTCCCTGCATTCACGCCGCCACGACTTAACCCGACCGGCGCGCCAATTCCGGCGTCCGCCCGTAAAGGGGTATCGAACGTCACGTTAGCGTATGGGTTTATTTGCTTCGTCGCCTTTGCGCTGGCCCTAATAGCACCAAAGCTTTGGTGGCTGTGGCTGTTAGCAGGCGGATTTGCAATCAGGAGCGTCAACCCACTCTCCCCCGTCGAGCTAAATGCCCGCAAAACCAAAGTTGATGTCGCACAGCGGAATTACGATGGCATATTGCAGGAATATGAGCGCCTGCGAGCCGACCGACGCATTGGAGAGGTAATGCGAGACCTTAGCCAAATCAAAGCACAGATTGACGATCTCCCCCAAGCGCTGGCACGGGAGATAAAACAGCTGCACTCGACACTGCTTGCTCGTCAGTTGCACGATTACCTAGACCGGCACTTCATTCGTTCGGCCAAAATATCCGGCGTCGGTGAGCAGCGCAAACTGACTCTCGCATCCTTTGGCATAGAGACCGCCGCCGATATCACGCCATCGGCTATCGCAGCCGTCCCCGGCTTTGGCGCGGGACTGACTGCTAATTTGATGGGCTGGCGAAAGACCCTTGAACAACGGTTCGTCCCCTCAAACACTATCGCACCCAGTCCTCAGGACGTCAGCTCGGTGAACTCAAAGATTGCAGGTCTTCGAGCGCGCCTTGAGCAACAGCTTCGTGACGGTGCGACGCATCTTCAGAATGTACGCAACGAAATCGTCGCTCGACAGAACAATGCGACAGGCTCCCTGGAAGCGGCACATCAAGCGCTGGCGCAGGCCAAGGCCGACCTTGATGTCGTATTGAGGAAGCCATGACTGATACGCGGCGCCGTAGGATCTTCAAGCACTTGGGGGTACTCGCTCTATTGGTTGGCGGGTCCCATGCCATGGTAGGCCATGCACAGGACGCCACCAGGCAAGTGGAGCAGTTCTTAAACGCATTCCGTGGGAAAGCCGTTGGGCCGGTGACGCCGGCATCAACACAAATACCACCACCAAATCAGAACGTTGCGACAGCAAGCGGCTACTCCGCGACGCCACCTAAGGCAGCCGCGGCGGTGGCACCACCGAATTCCGTCGCCAGCACGTCTTCGTGCCCTCCGGGTGTTGACCGGCTCGGCTGTCCTAGTGCGTTACAGCAACCGTATCCCACGTACTGTCCTGCTGGAACGACGTTCGGCCCCAACGGTTGTGTGCCGTTGGCGATGCCCGCAAATGCACATCGCGTGTCGGACGATGGACAATGGCAATGTGACGACAACTATTTACGTTATGGAGCTGTCTGCATCCCCATTCAGTCATCTTCCTCGCACTAGAGCGTATGTTTAAGCGCGTTTAGCCGAACCTAGTATCGTGACAGGATGACAAAACGCAGGCCATACCCGGCAGTTATCTCGGACGAAGAGTGGAGCTTTGCCCTCATGTTCTGAATCACTTCTCCGTGCGATCTAGATGACTTCGGCACACGCGCAGCCGCTAAATTGACGCGCCATTCGACGATCCGCACCACATGCTCGCCACCATGTGTCGCTGAACTCCCAGTTGAGGGCGCGGCACGCCGCTCAATTCTCCCCACGCGCACGCTTCAACTCGAGGTAGTTTTGGTTTGCCTCAGCATCGTCCGCCCGATACACGATGTTCGGAGCATCGCTCCCATCCTCTCCGTTCAGACCCGGCAATGACATAAGGTGGTCGCGGAGATCGCCCCGGCCAATGGGAGCGGCCATCAATGGGAGGAGATAGGCGTCCAGGTGCTTGCCTTGGGGATTTTCCAGCTCCCGGGTAAGCGATTCCAGGTAATCGTCTTTCCGGGACGCATTCCAGTCAATGGCGAATCCTGCGCGGTGGCAGAGCTCCGCATGGACGAGAAGCATGGTGCGGCCGTTCCCGTCCAGAAAAGGATGCCCCCAGGCGAAAGCGCCCATGACCATCCCCGGCTTTTCACGCATCGTCTTCGGATTGTTGCCTGCCGACAGGCCCCATTCAACGGCAAGCTGGCATAACTCCGAAGCTTCGAACTGTATTCTCTGCCCCTTCCCGACCAGTCGTCCAACACCGAGAGCATGGCGATCCTGGCCTGCCCAAGGGTAAAACTCACTGAACAGGATCCGGTGAACCTCAAGGAAATGCACGTACGTAATCGAACCTTTGATGGCATGAAGGTACGCCAATGCCGCCTCGAGATTCGATTCGAAAAATCCGTGTTCTATGTACTTGAGTTCGTCCAGATCCTTGATACTGTCGACGTTACGCAGGTATCCCCTGGTTTCGTAGTCTCCGAACGGATCGAACACGCTTGATTTCCCTTATGTGGTTTGCCATCAACCGGGCAAACTGCCGGCCATTAATCCGATCCTGCTTCTTGAGTGCAACCAGCAGCTTACCTGTGAGATCGAGCTTGACATCGTCACCCGCCGCTCGCGTCACTGCCTCGGCGAAATCGTCGAGGCCCGAGCGCCGGTATTGAATGCCGTAGGCTTGCGCGAGCCGCTCGACAAACTTCCCGACGTTTTGGGTTGGCAGCTTGTCGACATCCGTAGGTAACGTGGGGATTGCGCCGGTCTGCGGTCTTTCGTGTTGCCCAACATACCGTACCCGGATGTTATCCCAGCCTAGCTTGCGGGAGATCCGGCTCGTGCCTGTATCAACCAGACAGACGGAGCGACCGTTTTCGTGCTGGATTGTCACATCAAGCACCGTGACACCTAGTTTCCCGAGCGCCTCGCGCAACAGCATGTCACAACCGACGGCAAATCGCGCCCTGCCTTCCGGATCCCGACTGGTCTTGGCATAAACACCCGCTCCAAGTCGAACGAGGCGTCCATCGGCAACGAGATGCTGAAGCGCCGTGCTCAGGTGCGACGAACTCCCCAGGCCAGTCAGTTCACGTCGAAGCACGACGTTACCCGAGCGCTTCTTCAGCGACATCAACAGCTTGCTGTCCAGGTTCATCGATCACCTCCAGATCCGGCGTACGAGGTTCCATTATAACCCATCTTAAAATCCTTATCAAACAATGAGTTATAGATACAAAACTTGCCGGATCAACAGCATGTTTCGTCAACTGGACGTCCCCGACGGGGGCTTCTCGCAGTCGTTCATGAAGCGTCAAAGGTCTGCATTGCGCCGGCAGACCACCACAAGTCGCTCATCCCAACGCCACCGTCGCAATCCTGAGAGTATCGCGGACTGGTAGCCTCACAGAGATTGGAACGATCCATGCAGGCCTGATACCGTAAAGCGTATCCGCCCTATATGCTTGTCTACACACTTGCCCAGTGACCGGACAAGCGTGGCCGGCAGGCTGTGACATTCCGTTCATAGTGGTTCAGAGGCCGCCGGCTCTCGTTCTGCTCATTTCGTCCCCTTCGGATTACATCGGCTCAGCCGACGTGTCCGGGTGAAGCAGCCTCCTGTACCACCGACTCCTTCAACACACACCCGGAATCACCCCCGACTGCACGGCAAGCAGACGCCAACCTTCGCGCTTTCGAACCCAGACCGCGAGTGCCCGACTCTCGAACGCCTTGAACACACCGCGGATCATCATGCGAATAGCCAGTTTGCCGAATACCAGCACGATATCCCCATCGATCTGATAGCGAAGCTCCGTACGATCGATACCGTGATAGTCCCAGACCCCAGTGCGCAGGCCTTCCAGGTAGCTGGATTTGGTGTCTGCAACGCCTGAAGAGTGCATATAGATCAGCTTGTCGTCCAGCAAGCGGTCAAGCGTTGGAATATCCTTGCTGACCATTGCCGCATACCGTGCGTCTTCGAGTTGTTGAACCTGCTCGATCGCCTGGTTTTCGTCACTCATTCTTCATGCTCCTAAATAGATAGCCCGGACAGCCTCTTCGCCGCCGAGGGCGTTCATGTCATCGCCGGACATCGCAATCTCGCCGTGAGCAATGACGTCCGCGGAATCCGAAACCTCGGGCGCCAGATGAAAACTCTGCGCCGCCATCGATACCGTCAGACCGCGACTCGCCTTGAGCATGCGGCTCTGTTCGATGCGCTGCTCGACGATAAGCGGCACAAATCCAACTGACGCCCCGAACGTACCCGAGTGATCCCGAGAATCTGCTAAACCGTCCGGCCAGAGAGTCCGGCGATCACCTTCGCGCACGCGAGATAGTCTTCGTCGCCGAAGCCGGAAGCTTCAGTGGCACACATGATCTGCTCCACCGCCGCGCCCAGCAGGACCGGCACGCTGAGCTCGCGCGCGCCGTCGGAAATCAGCTTCAGGTCCTTGCGCATCTGCGCCACGGTAAAGGTCGGCGTGAAGTCGAGACGTTCGAGCGCATCGGCCTTGAACTTCAGGTGCGGCGAGCCAATGGCGCTCGCGCTGATGGCGTCGAGCGCGGCCTTCGGCGCGATGCCGCCTTTCGTGCACAGCGCATACGCCTCGCCAAGGCTCGCGACAAGCGTGGTCACCATCAGGTTGACCGCGAGCTTCATCACGCGCGCCTGCTCGGCGTCGCCCACTACGCGGATGGTCGACGCCCATGCCGAGACAATCGGCCAGGCGTGTTCGATCACCGCCAGGGGCCCCGATACGAATGTCGTCAACGTGCCGTTCGCCGCAGCCGCGATCGAGCCGGAGATCGGCGCACGGAGATACCCCATCTCCCGCGCCGCGGCGCTATTGGCGACCGCCACCGACGCGCTGACCGAAATCGTGCTGGTCTCGATCAGGAGCACGCCCGGTTTCGCATGGCGCAGCGCGCCGCCTTCACCGGTGAGCAGGTGCAACGCGGCCGCATCATGGGGAAGCGAACTGACGATCGCGTCCGCCTGGGCAAGCGCGCCTTCGAGCGATTCGACCACGGACATGCTCCGGGAGCGCGCGGCGGCACGGCGCCCCTCACTGATATCGAATACCCGCAGCGCATGTCCGGCCGCCGCGACGCGCGCGGCCATCGGTTCACCCATCTTGCCGAAGCCCAGCCACACTATGTTCATCGCATGATCTCCTGTTCCTTCGCGTGATCCGCCAGATACGGATTGCCGCGCCGCCATGCCCACGGATAAATCTCCACCCGGTCGAAGAGCCCCGCTTGCACATAAGGATCGGCCGCCATGAAGGCCTGGACAGCATCGATCACATCGGCCTCGAGAATCAGCAGCGATCCCGATTCAGCCCCCTTTTCATCCAGCAGCGGTCCGCTTTGGAGCACTCGCAATCCTCGAGCGGCATCCAGATGAGCCCGATGGCGTGCTTTGGTTTGCGCGCGCAGCGCGGTGCTGTGGAGATGGTCTCTGGCAATCACGGCGAAGAACATGGCGTTATCCGTTCCGGGTAAGGACGAAGTCGTTCGCGAGTTCCCAGAAGGGTCCGCGCACGCCGAATTTCTCCGCTGCCTCCGGCGAGTCATTACGCTTGAACTCGCGAATCAGCGACGATTTCACCGCGAACACGACGTCCGAATCGAGGTAGTCATCTTCCGCGTCGAACAGGTGCGTCGTCAGCTTTCTGAATCCGGGCGCGGACACCATCGCGTGCACGTGGGCGGGACGAAACGGATGCCGCGCCGTTGCGCGCAACAGTACGCCGACCGGCCCGTCCGTCGGAATCGGATAAGAGGTGGGCCGAATGGTCTTCATCAGAAACGCGCCATCCGGCTTCGCGTGATACCAGCCCCGCAGGTTGTCCTCGGGCTGCGACCGATCCTGGATGTCGTACATGCCGTTCGAGTCGGTCTGCCATATCTCGATCTTCGCGTCGGGCACCGGATTTCCATCGCCGTCGACCACGCGGCCGTGAATCACCAGCGGCGTATCGTCGCCGTCACGCAGCATCACCGACTCGCCCCATTTGCGCTCAGGCGACCCCGGCACGTAAAACGGCCCAAGGACCGTCGACTCTGTCGCACCTTCTTCCATGCCGGCGCTGACCATGTTGACGAGCGCGGAAATGCCGAGGTTGTCGGACAGCAGGATCATCTCCTGCCGCTTGTTGTCGCTGATCTGGCCTGTTCGGGTCAGAAACTCGATGCCCGCGATCCATTCGCTTTCGGTCAGGCGCACGTCACGCACGAACGCGTGCAGATGACGGATCAACGATTGCAGGACCGTGCGCAGGCGCGGGTCCGGTGTGCTCGCGTACCGTTCCAGCACCACGTCGGTCAGTTCGGCTTCGGTCATGTTTCTCATCGTGTCTCCGTTTCGATTGAATTCAACAGTGTTTCCCGGCCCGGATCGGGCGACACGCCCGTTACCGGCCGGCCAGGTCTTATTGGCGGCTACCCGCTCCTAGGCTCATCGCCCGCGCCATTCGCCGGCCCGAGCGGGCGAGGCGCTCGAATGCGCAAACATCGGCGCCATGTCCGTGATGCGAGAAGGGGCGAGCAACTGCCGGCTGCTACGCACGGTCAGCGACGCGATCTCATGCATGAAGTCGTTCCAGCGCGCGGACCGCTGTAATGCCGCGCGATGCGCTGACCAAGCCTGAACGTCCGGAAAACACCGATATAGCAGAACCTGATTGAGTGAACCGACGATGCTGGCGAAGCCGGCAAAGAGCCCCGCCATCGCAGCGGGATCCTCGGCAAGCGCATGCTGCCGGAAGACATTCCAGCAGGCCGGCACCCCGCCGGCGGAAAAGCTCAGCGTCGTTTCCTCGACAACGCCCGCGCCTCGCGATACGTCGAACAGCGCTCCCTGCGAAGCGAGCCAGTCACGACCGTTGCCCCAGTGAGGCGTCAATTCGGTCAGCGGGGCCGGCACGAGAAATCGGCTTTCCTGATGCACGATCAGCGGGCGAACGCAATCGAAGTACGCCCGCAGCCCGGCTTCCCCGTAAAGGCCCAGCAGACGCGTTTGCCAATCATCGAAACTGTCGTAGCGATACAGGCTGACGATCTGATCCAGCGAGCCCGTGCAGGCCGCAAACGAACCGATCAGACGCTCGAGTATCGGCTGCAGACCGTGGTCGCCGCGCTTGCGCTGCGCCGCCCAGAACAGGTCGGCGGCACCCGCTCGCAAGGTGTAGGAACGGTGTTCGATCAGCATTGCTGGCATGCCTCGTGACGGGATTGCGCGGAGCGGGCGATATCAGGCTGGTTCAACGCCTTCATACGCGCGCTGCAGCAACGCGCGGATTGCGCCGCGTTCGAGCGGCCGCGGATTCGGATACGGCGTTTGCACCACCAGGTCGGCGGCGCGATCGAGTGCGTCCGCCGGCATGCCGAGTTCCCGCAGCGACCGCGGCACGCCGAGCGACTGGCCGAGCGCGTAGAGCCCGCCGACGGCCTGCGGCGCTTCGAGCGCACGCGCGATGCGGGCCATCGCACGCGGCGCCGCGTCCGCGTTGTACGCGAGCGCATGCGGCAGGATCACCGTGTGCACCTCTGCGTGAGGCAGATTGAAGCTGCCCCCGAGCGTATGGCACAGCTTGTGGTGCAACCCCATCTGCACGTTGCCGAGCACCGTGCCGCACAGCCAGGTGCCATATTGCGCGTCGCCGCGCGCATCGAGATCGGCCGGGGCCTCGCGCAGCCGGGGCAGCGCATGCGCGAGCGCGCGAATGCCCTCTTCGGCCATCAAACTGTAGACCGGACTGCCATCCTGCCCGTATAGCGCTTCGGCCGCATGCGCAATCGCATTCATGCCGCTCGTCATGCTCAGGGCTGGGGGCAGCGTCAGCGTCAGCTCCGGGTCGTAGATGACGTTGCGGGGCAGCACGCGCCAGTCGCGCCCGGTCTTCTTGATCCCGCCGTCGGTGATGCCGTAGAGCGGCGTCATTTCCGAGCCCGCGTAGGTCGTGGGCAACGCGACGATCGGCAGATCGGATTCGAGCGCGATCGCCTTGGCAAGACCGATCGTCGAACCGCCGCCGGCCGCGACGCAGGCGTCCGCCCCCAGTCGACGGGCAGCCTCTATCGCGCTGCGCGCGACATCGATCGGCACATGCATGACTGCGCTGCCCAGCACGCCGGCGCATCGGTCGCCGAGAATCCCGGCGATCTCCTGGCCAAGCCCGGTCTGCTCCGGCGTGGTCAGCACGAGCGCGCGCCGCACGCCGAGCGCGTCGAGCTCACGCGGCACAAACCGGCGGCTGCCAGGGCCGAACACGACCCGCGTCGCATGGGTCTCGTGCACGAATGACTGTATGGTCTGCATGGCTCACCTCTTGTTCCGATGGGCGGATGCGGCGCGGGCAAGCATCTCGCGTGCGTAGCCGAGCTCGGCGTCGCGGATGCCGTGCTCCATCGCTTCCTCGATCTTCAATGTCACGGCCGCGCCGGCCTTTTCAAAAAGCGCCGCGCTTTCGCGCACGCTGCCGGCCGGCACATAGGGATCGTCACCCCATGTCGAGAACAGCACCGGCATGTGCTGGAACGCGCCATGCGCGACGTCGCGATGCATGCCCGGCGGCCCGATCAGGCCGCCGGTGAACGCGACCAGCGCACCATAGCGCCGCCGCGCGCGCCAGACGAATTCGCTGCACAGGCACGCGCCCTGCGAGAAACCCATGAGCACCTGCGCCTCATAGGGGATGCCCTGTTCGAGCAGCGCGCCGGATATCGACTCGAGCCGCGCCAGCGCCTGCGACAAGTGCGGCTCGTTCACTTCGAGCGGTTCGATGAAGCGCCCCGGATACCACGACCCGTCAGTCGCGGCCGGCGCGTGCCACGCCATGTCGAAGCGTGCGAAACGGCGTACTACCTGCTCGTGCATCCACTCGGGCGACTGCCCGCGCCCATGCACGAGAATGACGGCCAGCGCCGCATCGGGCGCCGGCGCGCCAAACACCCTCAACGGCATGTGAAGGTGCGAATGAGGATTTGACATGGATGCGTTCAATACTTCAGTGTTTCCAGCGACTCCATGATCGTCGCGCGCTGGCTTTCGAACTGTGGCGCAATCTGCACTTTCGTGCCGAGTTCCTCGTAAGGCTCGTCGATCATGAAGCCCTCGGGTTTCGACACCGTGGCCTCGAACATCGCGCCGCTCGGCGTGCGCACATAGATCGATTCGAAGTACCCACGGTCCTTGCGCTCGGAGGTGTCGGTAAAACCCATGCCTTCCAGGTTCGCCTTGACCTTGTCCTGCACCGTGCGGTCCGCCACCTGAAACGCGCAGTGATGCACGATGCTCGCTCCATAAGTCCAGCTGGCCTGCGGCAGATCCGGCTCGACGACGTAGTCGACGAACTTGCCCGAGCCGCCCTCGCCGAACGCATAGCGCGAGTACTTGCCGTCGCGCGCCACCTCACGCGCCGACCAGCCGCTTTCCATGAATTCCTGCGACGTTTCCGTCTCACGTACGTTGACGCCGATCGTATGCAGTCCGCGAATCGCCAGTTCCGCCGGCACCTCACCGTTCGAATACGGCTTGCGCGCGTCGTCGGCGATGCCGACCAGCTCGTAGCCGATGCCGCACGGATGCGCAAAACTCAGCACCTGCTCGCCGAAGCGTTCCGAGCGCTTCACGTCGAAACCGTGATCGGCGAGGCGCTTGGCCCAGAACGGAATGGCCGATACCGGCACCGACAGCGCGAGCGCGTCGATCTGCCCGGTGCCGCGATGTCCCTTGCGGCCGAAATGCGCAACCGGAAAACAGGTGATCAGCGTGCTTTCCTCGCCGATGTCGTTGCCGTAGTACAGGTGATAAAACGGAGCGACGCCGTCGTAAATGAGCGTCTTCTTCACACTTTTGAGCGACAGCACCTTCGTGTGGAAATCGTAGTCTTGCTGCGCCGTGCCGACGCACAGCGTGATGTGATGATGGCGCTGGATCGCCTGGCTTGCTTCGGTCATGTTCGTCTCCTCCGAATGGATGGCGGTGGCGCCGCTCGCAGGTCCGGTTGCCCTGGCCCGCGGCGCGGCTGGCGGGATCAGTCCGCCCGTGGCTCGAATGTCATTACGCGGTCGACCAGGTCCCAGATAAACCGGCCCGATGGGTCACGCTGCTCCTCGGCGATATGCGCAATCAGGCCCGCCGCGCGGCTCAACACCGCGAAGCCGCGCATCAGCCGCGCGGGAATGCCGATATCGCCGAGCACCGCCGCGACCGCGCCGGTCGCATTGATCGTGATGTGACGCCCCGTTGCCGCGTCCACCTCGGCGGCAAGCCGTTCGAGCGCCGCGCAGCGCGCGCCGAACGTGCCGGTCTCGCGCGCGATTTGCAGCAACGCGCCAGCGCGTGGATCATCCGGCTTGTGCAGATGATGGCCGAACCCAGGCACCGCCTCCCGCCTTGCGCGGTAATCCGCGGCAATCTGCTGCGCCTCGGCGGGCCCGTTCTCACCCGCCGCCACGATCCGGTCGAGCAGCGCCGCCGCGAGCTCCATCGTTCCGACAAAACGGCTCGCCACCGCCAGCAACCCGGCCGCGACACCGGCTTGCAGACTCTCCGGCGAGCTGGCATAGATCATCCGCGTGGCGATGGCGCTGGGCGTCATGCCGTGCTCCATCAGCACCACCAGAACCGCATCGACGATGCGACGCTGCGCGTCCGTCGGCATCTTGCCGAAGGTCTGCTTCATGAACACGTCGACAAAGCTCGCGTTGCCCAGCAGATCGCCCACCAGATCGTCGTTGCCGTAATACACGGCGTGCGTGGTGTAGCGGCACAGCGCGGTGCGCGGCGTGGGCTTATCGCATGGTGCGTTCATCAGCGGCTCCGCTCGTTGATGATCGACTCGCGGATGGCGGGCTTGAGCACCTTGCCTACCGCGCTGCGCGGCAGCGAGTCGAACAGATGAACGTGCTTGGGCGCCTTGACCGAGCCCAGTTCCCGCTTGACGAGACCGATCAGTTCGTCCACCTCCACGCTCATGCCGGGGCGCAGTTGCACCGCCGCGTGCACAGCCTCGCCCCACTTCTCGTCGGGCACGCCGACCACCGAGCAGTCGGCGATCGCCGGATGCGCGCACAGCACCACCTCCACATCGCCCGGATAGACGTTGAAGCCGCCGGTGATGATGACGTCGCGGATCCGGTCACGCAGAAACAGATAGCCGCGCTCGTCGAAAACCCCTGCGTCGCCGGTCCGCAGCCAGCCGTCCACCAGCGTCTTGCGCGTTTCCTCTTCGGCACGCAGATAGCCGCTCATCACGAGGTCGCCGCGCACGGCGATCTCGCCTTCCTCGCCGACCGGCAGCGGCATGCCGTCCTTGCCGACGATTGCCACGCGAGTCATCAGGGACGGCCGCCCCACCGACGCGAGATGCTCCCCGGTCATCGCGGCCGGCGGCAGGAACGTGATGATCTGCGGCGCCTCGGTCTGGCCAAACGAGGTGCACAGCACCGGCCCGAACACCGACTGCGCCGCGCGAATCTGCTCCGGCCGCATCGGCGCGCCGCCGTAGACGAGATAGCGCAGCGCGGCGAGACGCCGCGGCTCGCGGCGCTGCTCTTCCACCAGCGCGAGAATCAGGGTGGGCGGCGCGAAGCAGACCGTCGCGCCATGTGCGGCGGCGGCATCGAGCAGACCCGCGGGTTTCGTGTGTTCGGGAAAAATCAGCGCGCCGCCCGCGCCCAGCAGCGGCAGCATGTACGTGGACGTGCCGTGCGTGATCGGCGCGGCGACAAGATAACGGTCGTCCGGCGTCAGCCCCAGTTCGTGGATCTGCGTCGCGATGTTCGCGTTCCATGCGCGCAGCGGCTGGATCACGCCCTTCGGGAAACCCGTCGTGCCGCCGGTGAACTTGATCGCCTGCGCCTCTTCGAGGCTCGCACCGCCGCGCGCATACGGGCCGAACGCAACCGTGCCGGCGTCGCCGGCGGTGCGCGCGAGGTCGTCCAGCGGCCGCAACGGCGCGGGTACGCCCGCGAGCCGTTCGAGCATGGCCGCATCCGCGAGCACGAGCGAAGGCTCGACAAACTCGACGATACGCCGCAGTTCCGGATCGCCGTTGCGCGGATTGAGCGGCACCCAGACCTTGCCCGCCGCAAGGATCGCAAGCAGCGCCACCAGATGCTCGACGCTGTTCGCCGCGCCCACACAGACACGGCTGCGCGGCATCGGGTCGAGGCGCGTGAGCGCCGCCGCACGCTCCAGCACCTTCGCGGCGAGCTCGCTGAAAGTCAGGTTGCCGGCGGGACTCACCACTGCAATCCGGTTCGGATGCCGATGCGCCGCGCGCCAAAGGAAATCAACAGGGTACATGCGTGCTTTCTCCGGAAATGAAGTGGACCGATCGCACCGCGGCTATGGGCGGTCTTCCAGTCTGTGAAACGAGTATGCAACTTTATTCAAATGTTCGAACATTCGTAGATACCCTGAGCCAGTGGAGACCGGGTTCTCGCCTTTCGCGAAGACGCTCACGCCGATTCGGCGAGTGCGCTTGCGAGTACGCCGGCGATGCGCGGAAAGTCGCGCGGCCGCAGCCCACCGCGAGAAAATCCGTTTCCTTTGCTGCCGCGCTGACTCCCTGGCTGACTGCTCGAGCAACGCAGTGCCGTCAGCGTGGCTGATACGGAGCGGGAATGAAGCGCTCGCCCGGCTTCACGCCCGCCTTCGACAGCACGTAGTCGCGCGAGCGCGTCAGCTCGCCGAGCACCTGGCGCTCGTCGACGCCGACCAGATTGCCGCCGCGCTTGACCGCTCGTCCGGCCACCCACACCGTATCGACGAGTCCTGGATGCCCGGCGAGCACCACCGCGCCCACCGGATTGTTCAGCGGCGCCATTTCGAGGTTATCCGCGCGGATCATCACGATGTCGGCGTCCTTGCCCGGCGTCAGCGAACCGATCCGGCTGTCGAGGCGCAACGCCTTCGCGCCGTTGATCGTCGCGAACTCGATCGCATCCTGGGTGTCGATCGGCAAGCGCTCCACCGCATACCCGCCACGGTCGGCGCGATCGTGCGCCCATGCGCGCTCGACCAGCAGCACGGTGCGCATGACCTGAAACAGGTGGCCGCTATTGCAGGTCGCGATGTCGATACCGAGCGTCGGCCGCATGCCCGCCTTGAGCAAGCGGCCGGTGACCGGCCAGCCGTGGCCCATCTGTAATTCGATTTCGGGAGTCATCGACGCCGAGCAGCCCGAGTCGGCCATCAACTGGAATTCGTCGTCGGCGAGCGAATTGCAGTGCGAGCAGATCACGTCTTCGCCGAGCAGTCCGTTGTCGGCTAGCCAGGCGACCGGACGCCCCTTGCCCCACGCGCCATCACCGACATGCACCGAAATCAGCGCGCCGAGATCGCGGGCGAGCGCCCAGTCGTCCCGCGTGACCGACTCGGTTGCGTACTGCGGACCGCGCAGCGCCATGCCGAGCTGCACCAGATCGTCCGACGAAGAGAAATGCTGCAACTTCACGCGGCGCACGTCCTGTGATGTCGGCAGGTTGCTGACCGGCAGCCACTCTTCGTTCGAGTTGCCGTAGCACATCACGAAGCGGCCATGTGACGCCTTCAGCGCTTCGACCGCTGCGTCCGTGTGCTCGGGCGTATTCATGTTGTGCGACCAGTCGAGCACGGTGGTCACGCCGCCGTTCAGTGCCTCGTATGCTCCCGCGAGATTCGCGATGTAGATATCTTCCGCACGGAAATGATCGCCAAGCTGGCCGCGCACACCCGCGAAATACTGGTCCAGCGTCCAATCCGCCGCGATGTTGCGCAGCGTGGTCTGCCATATATGCCGGTGCGTGTCGACCATGCCCGGCATCACGATCGTGCCCGTGCCGTCGACGATGTCGGCATCGTCCGCGTCGAGCCCCGGCCCGACCGCGCGAATTTTCGAGCCTTCGATCAGCACGTCGCAGTGGTCGACGTTGCCGATTGCCGGGTCCACGCTAATGACGCTCGCATTGCGAATCAAGGTGCGCTTTGCCATCACTTCCTCCAACGATAAATAGAACGACATATTTTTGAAACCGGTGCGCCGCGCAGCGCCTCACTGTCCTCCCGACTGCATCACGAGCCGGTTCACCACCGCATGGACGCCTGCCACGCCCTCGACAACCTGCACGACACGAGGAATCTGTTCCGCGGACGGCACCGTACCCGTGAGCGTGACCACACCGCTCCTGGCGCGCACGAATACACGGCTCGCATCGATACCGCGTGTCTTTCCGAGCGCGCGCTGCACGCTCTTCGCCAGCGCATGATCCGCACGCTTGAGCCCGCGCGCATCGCCCGACGCCACCGACGCGGCCGGCTCGGAAGCCGGCTGCGCATGCACGGTCGCCAGTGACACCTGCGCAAAGACAATTGCCAACAGCATCAGATATCCGCGAAAGCTCATCTGGTTCTCCCCTGTTCGTGCGGCGCGTGCAATGCCACGCATGAAAAATTCAGAAATAGTGAACGACGCCGAAGTACGCCCCTTGCTGGCTATGACCGGATTGAGGCGGCGCATCGCTCACCTCGACTGGAAACGCCGCGCTGCCGCCGTTGAACATGCTGCCGAACGTCGCGTAAAGCGTGGTGCGTTTCGACAGGAAGTAGTCGGCGCCAATCACCCCCAACGTACCGCTGCCGCCGCCGTGATTCACGTTGGCGTGATAGACGGCGGCGATCAGTTGCAGCGGTACGCTCACTTGATAATTGATGCCGAGCCACTCCATCTGATTGCGCGTCGCCGCGGTTGGATTGGCAGCATCAGCGAGCGTGTCCGCTCCCGACGAAGTGATCAGGCTGTATCCCGCATAGAGTTTTGCACTACCCATCTTGTAGCTGCCGCCAATCATGTATTCGCGCGATGCGCTATAGAGGTTCGACAGCTTTCCATTCGAGTCTCGCAACTCTTCGTACAGCGCGCGCACGTCCAGCGTGCCGTTCGTATAGCTCACGCTGCCGCTCATCTGGTGATTCGCACGGAAGTTTCCCGCCTCGTTGCCCAGCCCCGTCTGCAAACGGAAAGCGAATCCGCCGAAGTTCGCGGAATTGAAAGTGATGGCGTTCGAGCGTGGTCCCCAATTGCGGCCATAGACGAGCGTCTCGAGACCCATCGCCTGCATCCCCGTGGGATCGATCGCCCAGCCTTCGCCGTCGGTGAGACTCATCGCGCGGCCAAACAGAATCGTGCCCCAGCTGCTGCCCGACAAACCGACCACGGCGTAGCGATTGAACAAGCCATCCGATACCCCGGTACCCGAGGTGAACATGTTCTCGAGATTAAAGACCGCGTGCAGGCCCGCGCCGAGATCCTCGTCGCCCTTCAGGCCCCACATGCTGATACCCCACTGATTGCTGCCGAAGCGCAGCAGATCGTTCGACTGCCCGTTCGCCGTTGCCACGTGATCGACGTAGTCCACACCGGCGGCGACCCGCCCGTATAGCGTGACCGACTGCGCGTGCGCGACGCCGATCGAGAGCCCCATGACCGCCGCCATCCCCATCCTCTTCGACAACATCACTTAGATCTCCCATATTTTTTCATCTGACATGAACCTGGTTCTAGCTGCCGGCACGCCGATCGCACCTCACCGGAACGCTTGGACCGAACTTTAGAATTCATTCAAATGTTCGAACATTCGTGGAAACCCGCGGACTATGCTAGGATGGGCAAGGCGATATTTCCCCTTGCGCCTCTTTCCTACGAACCCTTACTGATGACTGCCGCCATGACCGCTATCCAGGACGACGCCGTCGAGGCCGCATTGGCGACCACCCAGCCGCGCCATATCGACCTTGCGCGCACGCTGATGCAGGACATTCGAGAGGGCAAGCTGCGCGTCGGCGATCTGCTGCCGACCGAAGCCGAGCTATGCGAGACATGGAGCCTGAGCCGGTACGCGGTCCGTCAGGCGGTGCTGAAGCTGTGCAATCTCGGGATGATTAGCCGTCAAGCCGGCGTCGGCACGCGGGTTATCGCCGATCGTCCGCAGACGCGCTATGTGCAATCGATGGATACGCTGAGTGACCTCGTCCGCTATGCGCAGGGCACGACACTCCAGGTGTCCGCGCGCAGGACGATCCAGACCGACGACGCGCATGCGGCGTTGCTGCGCTGTGCGCCTGGCGCGAAGTGGCTGCATATCGCCGGCGTGCGGCACGGGGGCGACTCGGCAACGGAGCCCATCGCGCTGGTCGATATTTACGTCGACAAGGCTTTTAGCCAGTTGCCGGGACTGGCCAGGACGCTGGATACGCCGGTCTATACGATGGTCGAGGAACAGTACGGCGTCCGGATGACGCGGGTCGAACAGGAAGTTCAGGGAGTATTGGTTGACGGCGAACAGGCGCGCGCGCTGCAGGTGAAGTCCGGGTCGGCGGGATTGCGCATCATCCGTACTTACTTCGTGCGCGACAAGGCCATCGTCGTCACGACCGGTATTCATCCGGCCAGCCGCTTCAGCTATTCGATGACATTCCAGTTGACCCAGACAGCCGGCTAGATGCGGAAGCAGAGACTCGAGGCATGCGAGGCGCGGCGCTACGCCTCCTCGATCTGGCTGAATTGCACCGCGAGAAAATCGATCAGCTTTCGGACGGAAGGCAGCAGGCCACGCCGCGACGGAAACACCGCGTGAATGATGCCGCTTTTCGGCAGCCACGCCGGGATGAGCTTGACGAGCGCTCCGCTCGCCAGCTCGTCGCGCACCATCATCACCGGCAACTGGACAATGCCCGCGCCCGCCACGGCGGCCTGCCGCAAGGCGATCATGTCGTCGGTGACGAAGCGAGGCGTATGACGAACCACCGCTGAGCCTTCCGGTCCTTCGAGGTGCCATACGTGCTCGCCGTGCGGCGGCCCGAAATCGAGACTGGGCAGCACGGCCAGATCGGCAGGCGCAACCGGCACGCCATGCTGCCGCAACAGCGATGGACGCGCCACCAGACACCAGTCGCGCTCTCCCAGCACCTTCATGACCAGATCGCTGTCCTTCAAAGGCGGTGGCCGTACCCGTATGGCGACGTCGATGCCCTCGCCAATGACATCGACGATGCGGTTGGTCGCCTCGAGATGCAGCGTGACGCGCGGCGTCTCGGCCATGAAGGCCGCCAGCATATCCCCGATGCGCGCATGCAACAGCGCCACCGGACAGGTCAGGCGAACCACGCCCTGCGGTTCCGAACGGTTCAGTTCGATCGCCTGTTGCGCCGCGTCCGCCTCGATCAGCATGGCCTTGCAATGACTGTAGTAGCTCTGGCCAATGTCCGTCACCGTGAAGCGCCGCGTCGAGCGCTGAATGAGCCGCACGCCGAGGTGCGCTTCAAGCGCGGCAATCCGTCTGCTGAGGGTGGACTTCGGCATGCCGAGTGCTCGCCCGGCTGGCGCGAATCCCTGATAGTCGACGACCTGCGCAAAGAAATAGAGATCGTTGAGGTCCCGCATCGATGCACCCATCGTTCCATTCGTGAGACACAGAGGATAACCCACGGCGTCTACCGGACCTGACGCCGCGCACCTATCCTACCGGCATGCAAACGAGATCGATGCGACCCGAACCAGGAATGAACACCATGAAGAAGATTCTCGGCACATACGGCAACACCCGCTCGCATTGGGTGGGAGACGGCTTTCCGGTGCGCACGCTGTTCTCGGACCATACGGTAGGCAGCCACCTGAGCCCATTCCTGATGCTGGACTATGCGGGTCCCGCGCAATTCGCACCGACCTCGAGCCAACGCGGCGTCGGGCAACATCCGCACCGCGGCTTCGAGACGGTGACGATCGTGTACGAAGGTGAACTCGAGCATCGTGATTCGTCCGGTGGCGGCGGTAGCATCGGTCCAGGCGACGTGCAGTGGATGACAGCGGGCGCGGGCATCATGCATGAGGAGTTTCATTCCCGCGCGTTCGCGAAAAGTGGCGGCACGCTGGAAATGGTGCAGCTTTGGGTCAACCTGCCAGCCAAGGACAAGATGACGCCGCCACGCTATCAAACCGTGCTTTCGACAGACATCCCTACCGTCGCGCTGCCGAACGGCGCCGGCAGCGTCAGGGTGATCGCGGGCAACTACGAAGGACAAAATGGCCCGGCATTGACTTTCACGCCGATGGACGTGTGGGACGTGCGGCTGAACAAAGGACACACGACCCGATTGACGCTCCCCGCTGGCAGATCTCTGGCTCTCGCCGTCCTTCGCGGGCAGGTACGGGTCAATGGCGAGACCTCGATAGGCGAGGCGCAACTGGTCATGCTGGGGCGCGAAGGCACCGACGTGGAGTTCGAAGGTCTCAGCGAGGCAATCGTCCTTCTGCTGAGTGGCGAGCCCATCGATGAGCCGGTTGTCGCGTATGGGCCGTTCGTCATGAATACGGCCGAGGAAATCCATCAGGCGGTCAGTGACTTCAATAGCGGACGCTTCGGACAGATGGAAGCGGTCAGCGAGCCTCGCACGGCACGCTAACGGCAGGTCCCGATAGCAGGCCTCGATAGCGGCCCAGGCAATCGCGAGTCGCCTGAAGCCATACCGCACAGATCATGGGGCGGCATCCGCGGAAGCGGTCCGGCGAGCCGCCCTCGCTTCCCCCGCGCGCAAGCGCGATCACGTATCCCCACTGCACAGGAGTAGTCCCATGAGCGCACCCGCCAACTTCAACGGCCAACGTCCCGTCATCGATCCCAACGACGCAGCCATGCTGCTGATCGACCACCAGAGCGGCCTGTTCCAGACCGTCAAGGATATGGAGATGACCGTCCTGCGCAATCACGCGATTGCGCTGGCGAAGATCGCAACGCTCTGCAAGATGCCGGTGATCACTACTGCGTCGGTACCGCAGGGGCCGAACGGGCCGTTGATTCCCGAAATCCACGAGAGTGCCCCACATGCAAAATACGTGGCTCGCAAAGGGCAAATCAATGCCTGGGACAATCCGGATTTCGTCGACGCAGTCAGGGCTACGGGCCGCAAGACGCTGATCATCGCGGGCACCATCACCAGCGTGTGCATGGCGTTTCCGGCGATCTCAGCCGTTCAGGAAGGCTACAAGGTCTTCGCCGTGATCGATGCATCCGGAACCTACTCGAAGATGGCCCAAGAAATCACCCTTGCACGCGTGGTCCAGGCTGGCGTTGTCCCGATGGACACGGCAGCAGTTGCCTCGGAGTTGCAGCAGACCTGGCACCGGCCCGATGCCCAGGAGTGGGCCGACGTTTATGGACTGATCTTCCCTCCGTACCGACTCCTTATCGAAAGCTACATCAAGGCACAGAATGTCGTGAAGAACAACGAAGAACTCGACTCCGAGCGGGCGTGATGTGGGGCGCGGCAAGCCGGCTTACTGGCTTGCCGCCGGCAAACGGGCCTGTCAGTAATTTCGTGTTCAAGGCATATCCTGCTCCCCAGGAGAAAATATGCCTCGCAAACCGGAAGCCAAGCCGGCGGAACTGCCGGCGATTCCCCCTGAGTTGCTTGAACAGTTCGGCAACGGCCCGATGACGGCCGAAGCGATCAATGCCGCGATGCTGGCCCTGAAGAAGGCTCTGATCGAGCGGGCGCTGGGTGGCGAGATGAGCCATCATCTCGGCTACCCGCCTGGCGCCGTCAAGCCGGCCGCCGTCACCAACCAGCGCGACGGCACGGGCGCCAGGACGATCCTTCGGCACAAATGCGGCGATAGACGCGACGCCAACCTCGTCTGCCGGATTCTCGACTTTCTCGCCGAGCAAATTCGCGTAGGCATAAATCTGCTTGACGATACTCGCGAAGCTGAACCGCGGTAGCCGGCGCATCCCGCTCCTTGATCCGCATGCAGAACGCACGCAGATCATCAGCGGAGACCTCGCAGAGCAGCCTCCCGTTGAAAGCCGGAAGGATATCGCGAGCAACGATGCCCTTGCGTACAGATCGCGTCGTGTCCGCCATTCTGGCTCCATCAAGCCAGCTGTCGGCCCATTCACTAAAGGTCTTCGCGACAGCGCGTCGCTGCTTCCCTTTGTTTCTCCACGACAGGCGACCTGCCTTCACGGACGGCATGACGGGCGTCCAGCAGCTTTTCCCGCGCCAACGCCAGCGAGATGCCCCCTCGACCATAGCAACCGATTGTCAGCGTTTCTCGCCGCCCGTTAACGCGGTAGTCGTATCGAAAGGAAATGGTGCCTGCCGGAGATACCATGACATACATGCCGTCACGGTCAGCGATCTTGTACAGAGTCCCACGGGGCTTAAAGTTGCGAAGTGCAGATTCGGTGAGCATCGCTTTGGGTTCTCGTGGTTGGGACGGCTATTTGCCGTCATCAACCACGAGGCATCCAGATGCCCACAGATCCGCATGCCGCCTAGCTTTTTAGCAAAATTTTTACCGTCAATGCCGGATTGCGTTGCCGATAGATTATCGAGTCGCAATCGTGCATTCGGCGCATACCGTCCGCTATACCGTCATTTTGCGACGCACAATGGGGCGGCTGTCTTTGGAATTATCAAAAAATCCGCTTCTATATCAATGACTTACAGCGAAATGCGCGGCAAAGAAAACCACTTGGATCATCCGCGTAAGTCATTGATTTTATTGTGAATTTTTTACCACCTACTCCCACTCAATCGTCGCCGGCGGCTTCCCCGATATGTCATAAACAACCCGGTTAATCCCCCGCACCTCGTTAATGATCCGGTTCGACACGTGCCCAAGCAGTTCATGCGGCAGATGCGCCCAGTGCGCAGTCATGAAGTCGAGCGTCTGCACCGCGCGCAGCGCGACCACGTACTCGTAAGTACGCCCATCGCCCATCACGCCGACGCTCTTCACCGGCAGGAACACCGCGAACGCCTGGCTCGTCAGGTCGTACCAGGACTTGCCGGTTTCCTTGTCGATGGTGTTGCGCAGCGTCTCGATGAAAATCGCGTCCGCGCGGCGCAGCAGGTCCGCGAAATCGCGCTTCACTTCGCCGAGAATCCGCACGCCGAGGCCTGGGCCCGGGAACGGATGGCGATACACCATCGAATGCGGCAAACCGAGCTTCACGCCGAGTTCGCGCACTTCGTCCTTGAACAGTTCGCGCAACGGTTCGAGCAGCTTCAGGTTCAGCGTCTCGGGCAGGCCGCCCACGTTGTGGTGGCTCTTGATCGTCTGCGCGGCCTTCTTGCCCTTACCCGCCGACTCGATCACGTCCGGATAGATCGTGCCTTGCGCGAGCCACTTCGCATCGGTCAGCTTGCCGGCCTCGGCCTGGAACACCTCGACGAATTCCGCGCCGATGATCTTGCGCTTCGCTTCCGGATCGGTCACGCCGGCGAGCTTGCCGAGGAACGCCTCGCTCGCGTCGACGTGGATCACCTTCACACCGAGGTGATCGGCGAACAGCGCCATCACCTGCTCGGCTTCGTTCAGGCGCAACAGACCATGATCGACGAACACGCAGGTCAGCTGATTACCGATCGCGCGATGCAGCAGCGCCGCCGCCACCGACGAATCCACGCCGCCCGACAGCCCCAGAATGACGTGCTCGTTGCCGACCTGCTCGCGAATCTTCGCGACGGCTTCGTCGATGTAGTGGCCCATTTCCCAATCGGCCTTCGCGCCGCAGATCTGCAGCACGAAGCGTTCGAGCATCGCGCGGCCCTGCACCGTGTGCGTGACTTCCGGGTGCCATTGCAGGCCGTAGAAGCGGCGCTGTTCGTCGGCCATCGCGGCGATCGGGCACGACTCCGTCGATGCCATCAGCGCGAAGCCCGGCGGCATTTCGAGCACCTTATCGCCGTGGCTCATCCACACCTTGAGCATGCCGTGGCCTTCGGGCGTGGTGAAATCGCTGATGCCTTCGAGCAGGCTCGTATGGTTGCGCGCGCGCACTTCGGCGTAGCCGAATTCGCGCAGATGGCCGATGTCGACCTTGCCGCCGAGCTGCTGGGCCATCGCCTGCATGCCGTAGCAGATGCCGAGCACCGGCACGCCGAGTTCGAACACGGCTTGCGGCACGCGCGGCGTGTCGTCCTCGGTGACCGAGCTCGGGCCGCCCGAGAGAATCACGCCCTTCGGCGCGAAGTCGCGGATAAACGACGCGTCGACGTCGTACGGATGGATTTCCGAATACACGTTGGCTTCGCGAACGCGACGTGCAATCAGTTGGGTGACTTGCGAACCGAAGTCGAGGATCAGGATCTTGTCATGCATGGCAGCGGACGGAATCAGAAGTGAGCGGATACGGAATGCCGCGCGCGAGGCGCGGCGTCGAATTCAAAGCGTTCAAGGCGATCCGCGCAACAGCGGCGGAACCGCGACGCGAACATGAAACACCACGATGGAGCGCACTGCAAAACACCCTGGCACGGCCAACGCCTTTGCCGGCAGCCTGCGGCGCGCGCGAACGAAACCCGGTAGCTTCGGCGGACGGCGTGGCGCGCGGCGCGTCAGCCATGAAACGGCGGCCGGGACGTGCCGGACGCGTCGCTGCGGGCGTCGCCCGGTGCGACCGCGCCGGGATTGACGGCGCTTGCGGCGCCACCGGCCGATGCGGCAGCCGGCGTGGCAGGCGATGTGGCGGATGCGGCAGCCGCGGGATTGACGGGCCGCGTGGCCGGCATCACAGGCTCGATGACCGGCTCGGCGCGATAGGCCGGAAAGCCTGCCGAGACACCGGGCTCGCGCACGCTGTCACGTTCGAGATCGCGCCGCCGTGCGGCTTCGCTGCCGGCCTCTTTCTCCGCCTGCCTGTCGGCACGCTTGTCGGCACATTTATCGGCTTTGCCCGAAGAGGAATTGGCGACGATCCCCTTCTCGCGCCGCCGCACCGCGCCCGCCAACCGCACGCCGCCCAAGCCGATCAGCACCAGCACGACACCGGCCAGCACCGAGACGATCTGCCCGAAGCCCGTCAGCGACGGCGAACGCATGCCCAGCAACCAGACCAGCATCAGCACGCCGGTCAGCCAGTGCACATGGCCGACCACCTTCGCGACCGTCGACGTCATCGCCCCGTCGAACGACGCATGCACCGCGAGCCACGCAAGCCCGATCAGCGCGACGCCGAACGCCTGGCCGATCAACGCCGGCTGCGTTTGCACCAGTTGCAGCGCGTTGTACAGCGAAGTCCACGGCGTCAGCAGGAACAGCAGGCCGAACGCCAGCAGCAACAACGCATCGAGGATCAGTACAACGCGCAGCAATGGCTTCATGGGCGTTTAGTCCACGTGATAGTTGGGCGCTTCCTTGGTGATCTGCACGTCGTGCACGTGCGACTCGCGCAGGCCCGCGCCGGTAATCTGCACGAACTCGGCCTTCTCGTTCATCTCGGCGATGGTGCGGCAGCCGCAATAACCCATGCTCGCGCGCACGCCGCCGATCAGCTGGAACAGGATCGCATTGACCGAGCCCTTGTAGGCGACGCGCCCTTCGATGCCTTCCGGCACGAGCTTGTCGATATTCGCCGAGTTGTCCTGGAAGTAGCGGTCCGCGGCGCCGTCCTTCATCGCGCCGACCGAGCCCATGCCGCGGTACGACTTGTACTGGCGGCCCTGGTACAGGAACACTTCGCCCGGCGCTTCTTCGGTGCCGGCGAACATGCTGCCCATCATGACCGCGCTCGCGCCCGCCGCCAGCGCCTTGCTGACGTCGCCCGAGAAGCGCACGCCGCCGTCGGCGATGACCGGCACGCCCGTGCCCCGCAGTGCTTCGGATACGTTCGAGATTGCGGTGACCTGCGGCACGCCGACGCCGGCGACGATCCGCGTCGTGCAGATCGAACCCGGGCCGATACCGACCTTGACGCCATCCGCGCCGTGCTCGACGAGCGCCTTCGCGGCCGCTGCCGTCGCGATGTTGCCGCCGATCACCTCGACGTGCGGGAAGTTCTGCTTGACCCACTTGACGCGCTCGAGCACGCCCTTGCTGTGGCCGTGCGCGGTATCGACGACGATCACGTCGACGCCGGCCTGCACGAGCAGCTCGACGCGCTCTTCGTTGTCCGCGCCGACGCCGACCGCCGCGCCCGCGCGCAGCTTGCCGTGTTCGTCCTTGCATGCGTCCGGGTGCTCGGTCTGCTTCGTGATGTCCTTGACGGTCATCAGGCCGCGCAGCTCGAACGCGTCGTTGACGACGAGCACGCGCTCGAGGCGGTGGTGGTGCATGAGCGCCTTCGCTTCGGCGAGCGGTGTGCCTTCCCTAACGGTAACGAGGCGCTCGCGCGGCGTCATAATGCTGCGCACCGGCTCGTCCAGACGCTCCTCGAAGCGCAGGTCGCGGTTCGTGACGATGCCGATCAGTTGCGCGCCTTCGACGACCGGGAAGCCGGAAATGCCATGCTGGCGCGACAGCGCGATCACGTCGCGCACCTTCATTTGCGGCGGCACCGTGATTGGATCACGCACCACGCCCGACTCGAAACGCTTGACCTTGGCGACCTCGCGCGCCTGCTCGGCCGGCGTGAGGTTCTTGTGAATGATGCCGACGCCGCCCATTTGCGCCATGGCAATGGCGAGGCGAGCTTCGGTAACGGTGTCCATCGCGGCGGACACGAGCGGCATGTTGAGGGAGATGTTGCGGGTCAGCCGGGTCTTGAGGCTGGTGTCGCGCGGCAGAACGTCGGAAAAGGCCGGGACGAGGAGCACGTCATCGAACGTGAGTGCTGTTTGGATCAGACGCATGGCAAATCCTATAGGCGCAAAAGCGAATTATACGCGATACCTCCCCGGATTTCACTGCGCGAACAGCAGCTTAGCGAATTTCAGGCGATTTTTTCCGGTTTCCGGGGCCGGTCATTTCGCTTGCCCGTTCGCACCGGTTTCAATCGGGTTTCGTTTGTGCGTTCACAGGCACGCGAGGGGGAAACGGCGGGTGGCGGCGAATGGCCTCGGCAGCCTGAGCTGTGCGAAACGATCGAAGCGACCGGAGCAACCGGCGCAAGCGTGCCGAAAAAACCGCCCGCCAGCCCGCAACGGTCCCGAACGACCCAAAACGGCTCTCGACCGCCCGAATGCAGGATCGAACAAGACGCCCCCCCGCCGAACGGCTATTCTGCGGACCATTCCAGTTTTCTTGCAGGGGCAGTCGATGCAGCGCGGTGTGGCATATGGGGTAATGGCCGGGGCCTTATGGGGCATGATCTTTCTGGTGCCGCGCGTGCTGCCCGACTTTTCGCCGCTGCTGATCGTCGCGGGCCGCTACACGATGTACGGCCTCGTTTCGCTGGTCGCCGTGCTGCCGACGGCGCGCTCGCTCGCCCAACGCCTCACTCGCGAAGACCTGGTCGCGCTCGTCAAGCTCGCGCTCGTCGGCAATATCGCCTATTACCTGCTGCTGACGGCGGCGGTCCACCTGATCGGCATCGCGCCGGCATCGCTGATCGTCGGCGTGCTGCCGGTCACGGTCACGCTGATGGGCCGGCGCGATCACGGCGCGGTGCCGCTTGCGCGCCTCGTCTGGCCGCTCGCGACCGTGACGGCGGGCATCGTCTGCATCAACGTCGACGTGTTCACGGCGGCGGCCGCCACGCCGGTGAGCGTCGCGACACGGCTTATCGGCGTCGCCTGCGCGGTCGGCGCGCTCGTCTGCTGGACGTGGTTCGCGGTCGAAAACGCCCGCTATCTGCAGCGTCAGACGCATTTCAGCGGCAACGAGTGGTCGGTGCTGTGGGGTGTCGTGACGGGCGCGCTCGGCGCGACGCTGTGGCTCGTGATTGCGGTGCTGCCGTCGGGCGGTCCGCTCGGCGAACCGGCGCCCGCGCGCTGGCACACGTTCTGGCTGCTCAATCTCGCGCTCGCGGTCGGCGCGTCGTGGCTCGGCAACGGCCTGTGGAACGCCGCGGCGAAACGGCTGCCGCTCACGCTGTCCGGCCAGATGATCGTGTTCGAGACGCTATTCGCGCTGCTCTACGCGTTCATTTACGACCAGCGCCTGCCGCGGCCGCTCGAACTGGCGGCGATCCTGCTGCTCGTGGCGGGAGTCTGCTGGTCGGTGCGCCGGCATTCGGACGGCGATGCGTCCGGAACGACGCCTATCGAGGACAAGGCGCAGGCTTCGGCGCATTGAGAAAAAGCGCGCACCGCCGCGATACAGGAACAGCGATACAGGGACGGCGATAACGCCTTGCCGGGCGCACGCCGCCGCCCTCGCCTAACGCGAATCCTTGTTCAGCCAGCGGCGCCCTTCGATCGAGCCCGCCTTGCGCGTCTTCTCGACGCGGCGCTGGCGCGACACCTTCGGGTCCACGAGCAGCGGCCGGTAGATTTCGACGCGGTCATGATCGGCGAGCACCGTGTCGAGCGGCCTGAGCTTGCCGAACACGCCCACCTTCTGCGCGGCGAGATCGATCGACGGGAAACGCCGCAGAATGCCGCTCGCGTCGATCGCCTGCTGCAGCGTCGCGCCCTCGGGCAACTCGAGCGCAATCAGCGTTTGCGCACCGGCCAGCGCGTAGCAGACCTCAACCGACAGCCGCGCGCTCATGCCTTGCCGTAGCGCTGATCGGCGCGCTTCACGAAAGATTCGACGAACGTATTGGCGATGTGATTGAACACCGGGCCGATGATTTTTTCGAGCAGGATGCTGGTGAATTCGTAGTGCAGTGCGAATTCAATCTTGCATGCGTCGGCGCGCAGCGGCGTGAAGCGCCAGAAGCCGGTGAACTTGCGAAACGGGCCGTCGGCGAATTCCATGTCGATGCGCGTGGGCCGCTCCATCGAGTTGCGCGTCGCAAAATGCTGCTTGATGCCCTTGAAGTTGATGTCGATCCGCGCCTCCATGCCGGTTTCGTCCTGGCGGCGAATTTCGACGCCCCCGCACCAGGGCAGGAAATTGGGGTAATCGGCGACGTCGGTGACGAGGTCGAACATCTGTTCCGCCGAATGGCGAATCAACACGGTTTTCTGGACATCTGCCATAAATTGAACAACGCGTGGCAAGGGTGGACGAGCGCGGCGGGCTTTCCTTGCCCCGCTTTGCTAAAATCGTGATTTTAAACGAGTTGAGCGCTTTCCATTCATGAGCATTATCGACAACAGAAAAGCCTTCTTCGACTACTCGGTCGAGGAGCGCTACGAAGCCGGACTCGTGCTCGAAGGATGGGAGGTCAAGGCCTTGCGCGCCGGGCGCGGCCAGATCAAGGAAGGCTACGTGGTGATCCGCAACGGCGAGCTGTTTCTGATCGGCACGCACATCAGCCCGTTGCCCGAAGCGTCGACGCACATCCACCCGGATCCGGTCCGCACGCGCAAGCTGCTTTTGCATAGCGAAGAGATCAGCAAGCTGATCGGCAAGGTCGAACAGCGCGGCTATACGCTCGTGCCGCTCAATTTTCACTACAAGAACGGCCGCGTCAAATGCGAGATCGGCCTCGCCAAGGGCAAGAAGCTGCACGACAAGCGCGAGACCGAGAAAAAGCGCGACTGGGAGCGCGAAAAGGCGCGTTTGATGCGTTCGTGAGCGTGGGCGCACGGTCGCGCCACCTGCGCCCATGTAAAGACTGTGCTTCGGCGCGCCGGCTTCATTCACCGCTTCATTCACCGCTTCATTTGCCGATTCGTTCGCGGCTTCATGTGCTGCCTTGTCGACCGCCCCGCGCGCACCGGCGCCCCGCCTTCAGCAAGGCTGAGAATCCGCAACAGGAAAATGGCCCGCATCCCGATGATTGCTGGCCATTTTTTTGCGGGAAACCGCCAGCTCTCCCAGTGCCTGCTCCTGACTCCCGCTAGGCCGAAGCGGGCCCGCCCTTGCCCTTGTTCACGATCGTCAGCGCCGACGCGATCATCGAACTCATGTTCGACATATCGCCCGGCACGATCAGCGTCGTGCCCTGCTTCGCCAGATTCGCGAACGCATTCACATACTGCTCCGCCACCTTCAGATTCACGGCCTCCATCCCGCCGTTCGACTGGATCGCCGCCGCGATCTTCTGGATCGCCTGCGAGTTGGCCTCGGCCACGGCCAGAATCGCCGCCGCCTGCCCCTGCGCCTGGTTGATCGCCGCCTGCCGTTCGCCCTCGGACTTCTGGATCGCCGCCTCGCGCCCGCCCGATGCGATGTTGATCTGCTCCTGCTTGCGCCCCTCCGACGCCGCGATCAGCGCGCGCTTCTCGCGCTCGGCGGTGATCTGCGCCTGCATCGCGTGAAGAATCTCCTTGGGCGGCGTCAGGTCCTTGATCTCGTAGCGCAGCACTTTCACGCCCCAGTTCGCCGCCGCTTCATCGAGCGACGACACGATGCTGTGGTTGATGAAATCGCGCTCTTCAAAGGTCTTGTCGAGTTCGAGCTTGCCGATGACCGAGCGCAGCGTGGTCTGCGAAAGCTGCGTGATCGCGAACACGAAATTGCTCGACCCGTAGGACGCCTTCATCGGATCGGTGACCTGAAAGTACAGCACGCCGTCGACCTGCAACTGCGTGTTGTCGCGCGTGATACACACCTGGCTCGGCACTTCGAGCGGGATTTCCTTCAGCACGTGCTTATAGGCGACCCGGTCGACGAACGGAAACGCGAAGCTCAAGCCCGGCGTCAGCGTCGCATGATAACGGCCGAGGCGCTCGAGCACCCACGCATGCTGCTGCGGCACGATCTTGATGGTCTGCGATGCAAGCACGATCACGACGATCAGCAGCACCGCCCCGACGATGGTTGAATCCATGTTGCTACCCTCCGGTCCGTGGTTTGAATCGTTCTACGCAGGTTAATGCGCTGGCGTTTTTTGATGCTGATGCTTCTGATGCTGATCTGTCAGTGAGATTTGCGGGCCCGCATTGCCCCGCATGGCAATCGCCCCTCAGGCCGCCGGTGCGCCGGCAGGCTGCGAACGGCTCGCCACGACGATCAGGCGGCTACCGCGCAACTCCCGGATCTCGTAGACCTGCGCATCTTCGGGCTCGCCCTCGGCCAGTTCGACGTCCCATGCCGCACCGCGATAGGTCGCGCGCGCCCGGCGCTCGTGCCACGCCGGCACGTTCAGCGTCTGACCGATATCGAGATTGACGTCGGGGTTGCGCGACGCCTGTTCGCGCTTGCGCCGGCCGAAACGCGAGCGCCGCAGCAGCACGACTGCCGCGAGCGCGACCACCGCGGCGATCGCGAACTGCGCGTCGGCGGCCGCGCCGGCAATATGCGCCAAGGCCGCCGCGACACAGCCGAGCGCGATCATCAACAGATAGAAGGTGCCGCTCATCAGCTCCAGCACGACAAGCACACCCGCCCCGATCCACCAGAACAGTCCACCAGGCGCCACGTCGACCTCCACAAAGCAAAACACCCCGGATCTACCGGGGTGTTTATAGCACGAAGCGGGCGTGTTCAACGGGCGCTACCGCGCATGTCCGCGCGTTGCCGATTCGTCGCAGCTCGCGCCATAACTCGCGCTGCAACTCACACCGTGCACGCCGCCCGACAGGCGGCCTGCACGGCTTCGCCGCTTACTGCTTCGACTTCGCCAGTTGCTGCCACGTCTCGATGATCGTGTCGGGGTTCAGCGAGATCGACTTGATGCCTTCGTCCGTCAGCCATTGCGCGAAGTCCGGATGATCCGACGGCCCCTGGCCGCAGATGCCGACGTACTTGTTCAGACGCAGGCAGGTTTCGATCGCGCGCTTCAGCATGAACTTGACCGCCGGATCGCGCTCGTCGAAATCGACGGCGAGCAGTTCCATGCCCGAGTCGCGGTCGAGGCCGAGCGTGAGCTGCGTGAGGTCGTTCGAGCCGATCGAGAAGCCGTCGAAGTACTGCAGGAACTCTTCGGCGAGGATCGCATTCGACGGCACTTCGCACATCATGATGAGGCGCAGGCCCTTCTCGCCGCGCTTCAGGCCGAACTTCTCGAGCAGCCCGACCACGCGCTCCGCCTGCTTCAGCGTACGCACGAACGGCACCATGATCTCGACGTTGTCGAGGCCCATCTCTTCACGCACCTTCTTCAGCGCGACGCATTCCATCTGGAACGCTTCGGCGAAGTCTTCCGCGATATAGCGCGACGCGCCGCGGAAGCCGAGCATCGGGTTTTCCTCGTCCGGCTCGTAGCGCGAACCGCCGATCAGCTTCTTGTACTCGTTCGACTTGAAGTCGGACATACGCACGATGACGGGCTTCGGATAGAACGCCGCCGCGATCGTCGCGATGCCTTCGGTCAGCTTGTCGACGTAGAACGCGCGTGGCGACGCGTGACCGCGCGCGACGCTTTCGACCGCCTTCTTCAGGTCCTGATCGACGTTCGGGTACTCGAGGATCGCCTTCGGATGCACGCCGATGTTGTTGTTGATGATGAATTCGAGCCGCGCGAGACCCACGCCTGCGTTCGGCAGTTGCGAGAAGTCGAAGGCGAGCTGCGGGTTGCCGACGTTCATCATGATCTTCACCGGAATCGGTGGCAGTTCGCCGCGCTGCACTTCGGTGACTTCGGTTTCGAGCAGACCGTCGTAGATCTTGCCTTCGTCGCCTTCCGCGCACGACACGGTGACGAGCGCGCCGTCCTTCAGCACGTCGGTCGCGTCGCCGCAGCCGACCACGGCCGGCACGCCCAATTCACGCGCGATGATCGCCGCGTGGCAGGTGCGCCCGCCCCGGTTCGTGACGATCGCCGAGGCACGCTTCATGACCGGTTCCCAGTTCGGGTCGGTCATGTCGGCGACGAGCACGTCGCCCGGCTGCACGCGGTCCATTTCCGACGGATCGTGGATCACGCGCACGGGACCCGCGCCGATCTTCTGGCCGATCGCGCGGCCCGTGGCGATCACGTTCGACTGGCCCTTCAGCTTGAAGCGCTGCTCGGCCTTGCCCACGCCCTGGCTCTTCACCGTTTCCGGACGCGCCTGCAGGATGAAGATCTTGCCGTCGCGGCCGTCCTTGCCCCACTCGATGTCCATCGGACGCTGGTAGTGCTTCTCGATAATGACCGCGTACTTCGCGAGCTCGATCACGTCTTCGTCGGTGATCGAGAAACGGTTACGCTGCTCGTGCGGCACATCGACGGTCTTCACGCGGCCCGGCTCACCGGCCTTCGTGAATTCCATCTTGATGAGCTTCGAGCCAATCGAGCGGCGGATGATCGGGTACTTGCCCTGCGCGAGCGTGGTCTTGAAGACATAGAACTCGTCCGGATTCACGGCGCCTTGCACGACGGTCTCGCCGAGGCCATAGCTCGACGTGATGAAGACCGCGTCCTTGAAGCCCGATTCGGTATCGAGCGTAAACATCACGCCCGCCGCGCCGACGTCCGAGCGCACCATGCGCTGCACGCCCGCCGACAACGCGACTTCAGCGTGCGTGAAGCCCTTGTGGACACGATAGGAGATCGCACGGTCGTTGTACAGCGACGCGAACACGTGCTTCATGCGGTCGAGCACGTCGTCGATGCCGACCACGTTGAGGTAGCTTTCCTGCTGACCGGCGAACGAAGCATCGGGCAGGTCTTCCGCGGTCGCGGACGAACGCACGGCAAACGAGAGCTCTTCGGGCGAGCTCTTTTGCAGCGTGTCGAACCCTGCGCGAATGTCAGCCTCGAGCTGCGGCTGCAGCGGCGCGTCGACGATCCATTGACGGATCTCCTTGCCCGCTTCGGCGAGCGCCTTCACGTCGTCGACGTCGAGTGTTTCGAGACGTTTGGCGATGCGTTCGGTCAGATTGTTGTGCTGCAGGAAGTCGCGGAAAGCCAGCGCCGTGGTGGCGAAACCGGTCGGCACGCGCACACCGGCTTCGGCGAGCTGGCTGATCATCTCGCCCAGCGACGCGTTCTTGCCGCCGACGATCTCGACATCGGTCATCCGCAACTGCTCGAACGGAACTACATACGCCTTGTCCTTTGCGACGGTAACTGCGTTAGTCATACAAGCCCCTAAGTGTGAAAGAAATTCACGGCTGTGCAAGTGGGCTTGAACACGGGCGGCCCATTGGAAGCTCGACCCCGTGCCTTGCACAACCTGTTGGAGAAGCAATCGCGATATCGGGAGCGTGCGGCCCCATGCGTGCTGCGCGCGGATGCTCGATAAAACACACGATTGAGCGGACTTGCCGCCCGATCTCCCGTGTTCAGCGCCCATTCGCGGCGGATAGCGCGGCGTTGGTCGACCGTTCGCGGTGAGTTAGACGCCAATCGCCTGCAATTGCTTATCCAACAGGTTGCCGCTATTCTACCGTGCCGACTCCTGAAATGTGGCAGTCGGACGAGAATTGCGCCTCGAATCGCGCCCGGCCCTGGCCTGCGGGCTTTTGCGAGGCTGCGCCGCTTCCCGCCCGAGGCCGTGGTACTGGCAGACTCTGCGCCGGCCGCCGCGGTTCAGCCGCCGGAGCGCCGCCCCGCGGCGGCGCGGTTCGATTCGGGCGCGCTTTACCGCTCACGCTTCCCGGCCCGTTTGCCGCTCACGTTCAAAGCCCCACTGATGCCGCCCACCGTATTCATCGTCTCAGACGGTACCGGGATTACTGCCGAAACCTTCGCGCATTCGATCCTCTCCCAGTTCGACCAGAAATTCCGCCTGGTTCGCGTGCCTTTCGTCGATTCGACCGAGAAGGCCTACGCGACGCTCGAAAAGATCAACGAGGCGGTCGTGCAGGAAGGCCGCCGTGCAATCGTCTTCACGACGCTCGTCGACAGTTCGTCGAACAAAATCGTCAAGGGCTCGAATGCGCTCGTGCTCGACATGTTCCAGACCTTCGTCGAGCCGCTCGAGCAGGAGCTCGAACTGAAGTCGAGCCACGCGATGGGCCGCGGCCACCAGAACGCCGACACCGAGGAGTACAAGAACCGGATCGAAGCGATCAACTTCTCGCTCGCGCACGACGACGGTCAATCGAACCGCAATCTCGCCGACGCGGACGTGATCCTCGTCGGCGTATCGCGCAGCGGCAAGACGCCGACGAGCCTTTATCTCGCGATGCAGTACGGCGTGAAGGCGGCGAACTATCCGCTGATTCCCGAGGATTTCGAACGCGGCAAGCTGCCGACGCCGCTGCTCGAACATCGGCAGAAGATGTTCGGGTTGTCGATCGATCCGCAGCGGCTGTCGGAGATCCGCAACGAGCGGCGGCCGGGCAGCAAGTACGCGGCGCTGGAAAACTGCCGCTACGAAATCAACGAGGCCGAAGCGATGATGCGGCGTGAGGGGATCAAGTGGCTGTCGTCGACGCACAAGTCGATCGAGGAGATCGCGACGACGATCCTGCAGGAGATCAAGCTGGACCGCTCGTCTTATTGATATTGAGCGCCGTGGCGGCGGCATGGCGCCAGTGCGGGGCTTGCCCGCAACCGCCCGGCGCCGCCCTCGCCTACGCCTTCCGCCCGCGCCGCTGACGGCACTGCTCGAATACGCAGACAGCCGCCGCCGCGGCCACGTTCAGCGACTCCATCCCGCCCGGCTGCGGAATCGTCACGCGCAGCGACACGGCATCGCGCCAGGCCTGCGACACGCCCGCCCCTTCATTGCCGAACACCCACGCGAGCGGTCCACCCAGATCGCAATCGTAGATCGCCTCGGCGCCATGCGAATCGGTGATGACGATCGGCACCGCGAGACGTTCGATCAACGCGTTCGCGTCGACGTCCTCGTGAATGTGCAGCAGGAAATGCGCGCCCATACCCGAGCGCAGCACCTTCGACGACCACGCGTACGCCGTGCCCGGCGCGCAGAACACCTGCCCGATGCCGGCCGCCGCCGCGCTGCGCAGAATCGAGCCGACGTTGCCCGCATCCTGCACGCCGTCGAGCACGAGGCAGTTCTGATCGACACGCTCGGGCAGCGGCGTATCGAGCTTCTCGACCAGCAGCAGAATGCCGATGCCATGCACGACGTTCGAGAGCTGGCCGAACAGCGCATCCGGCAGCGTGACGAGCCGGTGATCCTCGATGCGCGACACGATGGCCTGCGCTTCGTCGTGACGCAGCGCGCCGTCGGTGACGATGCACAGTTCCGGCTGACCGGCGACATCGAGATACGCGCTCGCGAGATGAAAACCTTCGAGCAACGCATGGCCGCTGCGGCGCTGTTGATGCGTCGAGCCGGCCAGTGCCTTCAGGCGCTTGTAGAGCGGATTGTCCCGCGAGGTGATGGCTTTCACAGGCAGCGAAGGCGAAGAAAATGGAAAAAGAGTGGATAGCGCGAGAGCGCCGGCCGTATTTTATGCCGTGCTCAACAAGCAGCGCCTGAAAGGCGCTCAGGAAATACCAGGCGGTACCTAGGCATCATCCCGGTGCCTTCCGAAATGCGGTTATTCACGCGACGCCCGTGCCGCGTTCATGCGGTACTTCATACAGCAGCGAATTAGCCAGGTGTCTTGCCGGGCATCGCGCTTGCGCCGACCTGCGCCGCCGTGGATGGATCAGCGCACCGGCACGACGACGACACCCGTGCCGAATCGCTGATACGCCTCGCGCACCGGCGCGAACGAACGCCGATGATGCTCGCAAGGCCCATGCTCGCGCAGCGCCGCCAGATGCTGCGGCGTGCCGTAACCGGCATGCGCGTCGAAACCGTAGACGGGATAGGCCTCATGCAGTTCGAGCAGCATGCGGTCGCGCGTAACCTTGGCGAGAATCGACGCGGCCGAAATGCTTTTGACGAGCGCATCGCCGCCGATCACCGCTTCGGCGCGCATGGCGAGCGTCGGGCAGCGGTTGCCGTCGATCCTCACGAGCGTCGGCACGACCGACAGCCCCTCCACCGCGCGCTTCATCGCGAGCATCGTCGCGTGCAGGATGTTCAGCGAGTCGATTTCCTCGACCGTCGCCGACGCGATGCAGTAGGCGAGCGCCCGCTCGACGATCTTGTCGTACAGCGCCTCGCGCTTTTTCGCGGTAAGCGCCTTCGAATCGTCGAGACCGCGAATCATCGGCTTGTCCGGATCGAAAATTACCGCCGCCGCGACGACCGGGCCCGCGAGCGGCCCGCGCCCGGCTTCGTCGACGCCGCAGACGATGTCGTCCGCGCTCTCGAAGTTCAGGCCCGCCTGGGCCGTGGTCTTGCGGCGCGGCACGCGTGCCGTGCTCATGCCCGCCCCGCCCGCCGGTCGACGACGCTCGCCACGACTTCCGCCGCCCGCTGCGCCGTGTTCTGCTTCAGCACGTGGTGCATCTCCGTGAAGATTTCCGTCAACGTGCGCCGGTTGGACTCGTCGCGCAGCTGTTTCAGCGTCGCCTCGGCGAGCGCCTGCGGCGTCGCGAAGTGCTGCAGGATCTCGGGCACCACGAAGCGCCCCGCCAGAATGTTCGGCAGGCCGACGTACGGCAGATAGCCCTGGCGGCGCATGATCTGGCCGGTCAGCCAAGGCACCTTGTAGGAAATGACCATCGGCTTTTTCAGCAGCGCGGCTTCGAGCGTGACGGTGCCGCTCTTCACGAGGATCGCGTCGGCGGCCGTCATCGCGAGCTGCGACTGGCCTTCGGTGATGGTCAGCGCGAGGCCCGGATGCGCCTCGACGAGCGGCTGCAGCTGCGCGCGCAACGCGGGCGTGGCCGCCGGCATCACGAAGCGCACGCCGGGCTCCTGGTGCTGCATCATCTCCATCGCCGCGAAGAACGTCGGGCCGATCAGGTCGATCTCGGAGCGCCGGCTGCCGGGCAATACCGCGATCACCGGACCGCTTTCGGCAAGACCGAGCGTGCGGCGCGCGCCGAGCGTGTCGGGTTCGAGCGGAATCTGGTCGGCCAGCGGATGCCCCACGTACGATGCCGCGACGCCCGATTTTTCGAGCAGCGCCGTTTCGAACGGGAACACGCACAGCATGTGGTCGACCGCCTTGGCGATTTTCTTGATGCGCCCGCCGCGCCACGCCCAGATGGACGGACAGACGAAGTGCACGGTCGGAATGCCGGCGTCGCGCAGCGCATGTTCGAGCCCGAAGTTGAAATCGGGCGCGTCGACGCCGACGAACACCGACGGCGGCTCGGCGAGCAGCTGGCGCTTCAGTTCGTTGCGAATGCCTAGGATTTCGGGAATGTGCCGCAGCGCTTCGACGTAACCGCGCACCGTAAGCTTTTCCATCGGCCAGTGCGCGTCGAAGCCCGCGGCCATCATGCGCGGACCGCCGATGCCGTAGTACTGCGTGCCGTCCGGCAGGCGGCTTGCGAGGCCGTCGAGCAGCGACGCAGCGAGCAGATCGCCGGACGGCTCGCCGGCCACCATCGCGACGCGCAGCGGGCTGGGTTGCAACGCCATCGTCTAGCGGATGATGCCGCGCTGCGACGCTTCGACGAACGCGAGCAGCGTCTGCACCGGAGCGTCGCCGTCGCCGCCGGCGGCGGCGAGTTCGCGCAGTTGCACCTTCGCCTCTTCGAGCGACAGGCCGTTCTTGTACAGCACGCGATACGCCGTGCGCAGCACCGAGATCGCATCGGCCGAGAAGCCGCGGCGGCGCAGGCCTTCGACGTTGATGCCGTGCGGCTCCGCCTTGTTGCCCGCGGCGATCACGTATGGCGGGACGTCCTGCACGAGCGCCGACGCGCCGCCGAGCATCGAGTGCGCGCCGATGCGCACGAACTGGTGCACGCCCGACATGCCGCCGATGATCGCGTGGTCGCCGATCGTCACGTGGCCGGCCATCTGCGCGTTGCTCGACAGGATCACGTTGCTGCCGACGTGGCAGTCGTGGCCGATATGCACATAGGCCATGATCCAGTTGTCGTCGCCGAGCGTCGTGACGCCCGCGTCCTGCACCGTGCCGGTGTGGATCGTCGTGAATTCGCGGATCGTGTTGCGGTTGCCGATCACGAGTCGCGTCGGCTCATCCTTGTACTTCATGTCCTGCGGACGGCCGCCGACCGATGCGTAATGGCCGATGCGGTTGTCTTCGCCGATCGTGGTGTGGCCTTCGATCACGCTGTGCGACCCGACCGTGCTGCGCGCGCCGATCGTCACGTGTGCGCCGATCACGGCATAGGGGCCGACTTCGACGGATTCGTCGAGTTGCGCGCCCGCTTCGATGATCGCAGTGGGATGAATCCTGCTCATGCGTCCTCGCTTCTGATTCTGTTGCGTTGTCTGGATGGGCGTGCCACAGGCCGGCCGCGCGCGTCGCGCCACAGCGTGCCCGCCGAACGGCTCAGGCGTCCTTGTCCGTGTGCCGCACCGCGCACATCAGATCGGCTTCCGCCGCCACGACTCCATCCACTTCGGCACGCGCCTTGAACTTCCAGATGCCGCGCATGTGACGCTCGAACGTGCAGTTCAGGATCAGCTGATCGCCCGGCTCCACCACGCGCTTGAAACGCGCGTTGTCGATGCCGACGAACAGGTACAGCGTGTTCGACGGATCGCTCGGCTCTTCCGAGAACGTCAGCAGCGCCGCGGTCTGCGCGAGCGCTTCGAGAATCAGCACGCCTGGCATCACCGGCCGCGTCGGGAAATGTCCCTGGAAATACGGCTCATTGATCGACACGTTCTTCAACGCTTTGATGCTCTTGTGCGGTTCGAGTTCGAGCACCCGGTCGACCAGCAGGATCGGATAACGATGCGGCAGCAGCGTGAGAATCTTATGAATGTCGAGATTGATTTTTTCGGTGCTCATGGTGTTTCTGCTCACGCGTTGAATGCGCGATGATGACTGCGGATGCTGGTGCAGGTAGGTTGAAAACGCGCGCGGCCGGCGCCCGCGAGGTCCGCTGCGACAAGGGCGGCGGCCCTGCCGCCCGGTCACGGCAACCGGCTCTGCTTCATGATGCTCGCCCGCTATTTTACGCGGTGCCGGCGCGCCGCCGGGATTTCTTAGAGCGGGTTGCCCGCGGCCTCGCCTGTCGCGCCGCCGGCCTTGTCTGCGGCGGCGCTTTCGAGCGCCTTGATGCGGTCGCGCAGCTTGTCGATATTGCGCAGCAGCGCCGCGCTCCTGTTCCAGTCCGCGTGATTCACGGCCGGGAACGCACTCGTGTAGATGCCGGGCTTCGGCAGCGACTTCGAGACGCCCGACTTCGCCGTGACGATCACGTAGTCGGCCAGCGTGACGTGCCCCGCAATGCCGACCGCGCCGCCGATCATGCAGTGACGGCCGATCGTCGTGCTGCCCGCGATACCCGCGCAGCCCGCGATGACCGTGTATGCGCCGACCTTGCAGTTGTGGCCGATCTGCACGAGGTTGTCGATCTTCACGCACTCCTCGATGATCGTGTCGGCCATCGCGCCGCGGTCGATCGTCGTGTTCGCGCCGATTTCGACGTCGTTCGCGACCGACACGCCGCCGACCTGCGGAATCTTCACCCAGCTGCCGGTGCGCGCCTCGCCCTCGCCGACAAAATCCGGCGCGAAGCCGAACCCGTCCGAGCCGATCACGGCACCCGCGTGCACGATCACGCGCTCGCCGAGCTGACAGCCGTGGTAGACCGTGACGTTCGGATACAGATGCGAGTGGGCGCCGACGCGCGTGCCGCGGCCGATCACCACATTGGCGTCGAGCCGCACGTGCTCGCTAATCACCGCGCCGGCTTCGACCGTGACGCGCGGACCGATCACCGCGCTCGCGGCGACCTGGGCCGAGGCATCGATCGTTGCGCTCGGATGCACGCCGGGCGCCGCTTTCGGCGTGGCGAGGTCGATGAAGGTCTGGGCAATGCGCGCGAAGTAAGCGTACGGATTCGGCGTGACGATGAAATTACGGCCATCGGGCGAAGCCAGCTTCGCGAGGTCGCCGGCATTGATCAGCACCGCGCCCGCACGGGTCGTTTCGACCTGCGACAGATACTTCGGATTGGCGAGGAACGCCAACTGGTCCGGGCCCGCCTGATCGAGCGGCGCAAGACTGCCCACGCGCTGCGAACCGTTTCCGACTACTTCACCGCCGAACCGCCGGACGATGTCCTCGAGCGTAAATGCCATGCCTATCCTGTCTCCTACCTGTTCAATCCAAGCCATCGGCGGACACGCGCCGGCGCAGGCTCACGGCCATGCGCCACGCGATGACCGTTAGTTGCCCGATGCCGCCAGCGCCTTCAGCACCTGGTCGGTGATATCGATGCGCGGGCTCACGTACACCGCTTCCTGCACGATCAGATCGTAGTGCTGCGTCTCGGCGATCTGCTTGATGACCTTGTTCGCGCGATCGAGCACCGCCGCGAGTTCTTCGTTGCGGCGCTGGTTGAGGTCTTCGCGGAACTCGCGCTGCTTGCGCTGGAAGTCCGAGTCGAGCTGCGACAGATCGCGCTGCTTCTGCGCGCGGTCGGCCGCCGACATCGACGCGCCGTTCTTGTCGAGCGCATCGGACATCGACTTGAGCTTCTGCGCCATGTCGGCGAGATCCTTGTCGCGCTTCGCGAATTCGGCTTCGAGCTTGAGCTGTGCGGCCTTTGCCGCCGCCGATTCGCGCAGGATACGGTCGGAATTCACCGCGGCGATCCTCGCCTCCTGCGCATGCGCAACCCCGACTCCCAAGGTCATGGCCAGCGCCAATGCGCACGCTACACGTTTCGAAAACATACCGGTTAGCAAAGTCATCCTCTCGATACCGTAGTTTGGCCGGGCCGCCGCCGGAAACCGATCGCGGCCGGAACCGCCCGCCGCGCGATCAGAACGCCGTCCCGATCTGGAACTGGAACTTCTGATACTGGTCGCCTTCATGCTTGATAAGCGGGAAGCCGAGGCTCAGCTTGAGCGGGCCGATCGGCGAAATCCACGCGAGACCCACGCCGTAGCCGTAGCGCAGGCCGTTCGCGCCGGTGCTCGCGCAGCCGCTCGACGTACAGCTTGCCTGGCCCCAGACGTTACCGCCGTCAAGGAATGTGAACACACGCAGCGTGCGGTCGTAGCCGGTGCCCGGCAGCGGGAACGTCAGTTCGACGTTGCCGACGAGCATCTTCGAGCCGCCGATCGGATCGTTGGTCTTGCCGTCGCGCGGACCGAGCGAGCTCGGCTCGTAGCCCCGCACCGAACCGATACCGCCCGCGTAGTAGTTCTTGAAAATCGGATAAGGCTTGCCGCCGAGGCCGTTACCGTAGCCGCCCTGGAAGTTGAAGCCCAGCACGAAGCCGCGCGCGAACGAGTAATAGTACTGCGCGTTGATGTCGGCCTTGTAGTACTGCGTGCCGCCGATCGGCGTGCCGTATTCGGCGTTCGCCTGCGTGAAGTAGCCGCGGCTCGGCACCAGCGCGCTGTCGCGCGCATCACGCGACCAGCCGACCGTCAGCGGGACGTTGTTCGACACGCGGCCGAACTCGTTCACGTAGTCGATATAGCTTTGCGGCGTGTTCGAGTCGATGTCGAGCTGGTTCTGCTCGAAGCCCGCGCCGAAATACACCGTGTCGACTTCCGAGAACGGAATACCGAACTTCAGGTCGGCACCGGCCGTGACGATCTTGAAGCTCGAATCGGTCGAGTAGTACAGCGGCTGATACGTGCGGTAGTAGACGTCGGTAATGCGCTTGATGCCATCGACCGTGAAGTACGGATCGACCTGCGTGACCGTCAGCGTGCGGTACGTCTTCGCGGTATTGACGTTCACCGACAGGCTCGTGCCCGAACCGAACACGTTGTCCTGCGAGACACCGGCCGACAGCACCACCTTGTCCGTCGACGAGAAACCCGCGCCGAGCGTGATCGCGCCGGTCGGCTTTTCGGCAACCTTGACGTCGATGTCCACCTGGTCGGGCGTGCCTTCCACCGGCACCGTGGTCACGTCGACGTCGGTGAAGTAGCCGAGACGGTTGATACGGTCCTTCGACAGCGCGAGGCGGTTCGAATCGAACCACGAGCTTTCGAGCTGGCGCATTTCGCGGCGCACCACTTCGTCGCGCGTACGCGTGTTGCCGACCACGTTGATGCGGCGCACATAGACGCGGCGGCTCGGGTCCACCTGCAGCGTGAGGTCGACCGTGTGGTTGTTCTGGTCGATCTGCGGCTGCGCATTGACGGTGGCGAACGCATAGCCGTATTCGCCGAGCTTGTCGACGATCGCCTTCGTGGTGGCCTGCAGCTTTTCGGCCGAGAAGCGGTCGCCCGGCTTGATCTTGATCAGCTTCTTGAGTTCCGCTTCGCGGTCGAGCAGATTGCCGGCGAGGCGGATGTTCGAAATCGTGTACGGCTGGCCTTCGTGCAGCGTGACCGTCAGGTACATGTCCTTCTTGTCCGGCGTGATCGACACCTGGGTCGATTCGATGCTGAACTCGAGGTAGCCGCGATTCAGGTAGTACGAACGGATGTTCTCGAGGTCGCCGGTGAGCTTGTCTTTCGCGTACAGGTCGTTCTTGGTGTACCACGAGAACCAGTTCGGCGTGGACAGCTGCATTTCGTCGCGCAGCGTGCCGGTGCTGAACGCCTTGTTGCCGATGAAGTTGATCTGGCGGATCTTCGCGCTCGGACCTTCGGCCACCGAGAACAGCACCGCGACGCGATTGCGGTCGATCGGCGTGATCGTGGTGGTGACTTCGGCCGCGTAGTAGCCGCGCGTCAGATACTGGCGCTTCAGCTCCTGCTCGGCCTTGTCGACGAGCGCCTTGTCGAAGTAGCGGCCTTGCGACAGCCCGACCGCGCGCAGCGCCTTGGTCAGGTTGTCCTTCTCGAACTCGTGAATGCCGGCGAAGTCGATCGTGCCGATCGCGGGACGCTCCTGCACCTGCACGATGACGACGTTGCCCTCGGTCGCGATCTTGACGTCGTTGAAGAAGCCGGTCGCATAGAGCGCGCGAATTGCTTCGGACGCCTTGTCGTCGCTAAAGGTATCGCCTTGCTTGATGGGCAGATACGCGAACACCGTACCGGGTTCGACGCGTTGCAATCCCTCAATGCGAATGTCTTGCACCACGAAGGGCGTTGTTGCGTGAGCAACCAGCCCATGCGCGGCGAACGCCGCGGCTATAACCGTCTTCGGACCAAAGCGATGAGGTTTAAACAACGTGCTTCCCCAGTGTGTATAGCTGCATCAGGCCGGGCGGCCGCCCTCGAGAACGCCGCCGGACACTTTAAAAATGGATTAAACGAGCCAGATCGTTGAACAGCGCAATCGCCGACAGCGCGACGATGCAGGCGAGACCCGCCCTCTGAAAAACGAGTTGCCAACGATCAGAGACAACTTTACCGGTTACAGCTTCAACCAAATAATATAACAGATGCCCCCCGTCCAATACCGGAATCGGTAGCAGGTTCAGCACACCGAGACTGATGCTGACAAGGGCAAGGAACGACAGGAACGCCGACGGCCCCAGGCGCGCGCTCTTTCCCGCGTAGTCGGCGATCGTCACGGGACCCGACAGGTTCTTCAGCGACGCCTCGCCGACGATCATCCGCCCGAACATGCGCACCGAGTACACCGCGAGGTCCCACGTGCGGCGCGCGCCGAGCCGCAGGCTTTCGAGCGGCCCGTAGCGCACCTCGATCGACGGCACCTGGGTCGCCAGTTCGGCGCCGATGCGGCCGATCTGCTGGCCAGTCGCCGCGTCGCGCTGCAACTGCGGCACGATACTGAGCTCGTCGAGGGTGCCCGCCGCATGGCCGCCGCGGCCGCCGCGCTCCACCTGCAGCCTGAGCGGTTCGCCAGCGTGCGATTTTACATAAGCAATGAAGGCCGCGGCATTATCGGCCGGCGTGCCGTCGATCGCGCGCAGCCGGTCGCCCGTGGCGAGCCCGGCCTTCTGCGCCGCGCTGCCCGCCTGGATACCGGCCACCGTAAGCTTGCCGCCACCGGGCTCGAAGCCGAGGTGCGACATGAAATCGTCGTCGACGTCCTTCTCGGCGAGGCCGCGCAGGTCCATCGGGAAATCGGACGTGCCGTGCGCGTCCTTCGCGACGAGCACGATGTGCTTGTGATCGAACGCGGCGCCAAGCAGCTTCCAGCGCAGATCCGACCAGGAGCGCACCGGCTCGGTCTGATCGGCGCCGTCCGCGCGCACGCCGACGATCGTCTCGCCGCCCTCGAAGCCGGCCAGTGCGGCCGGCGTATTCGGCGCGGGCGTCGCGAGCACGGCCGACGGTTCCGTCACGCCGGTGGCGAACACCAGCGCAAACAGGACGATGGCGAGCAGGAAATTGGCGACCGGCCCCGCCGCGACGATCGCAAAGCGCCGCCACACCGACTGCCGGTTGAACGCATGCGGTAAATCCGCGGCGGGAATCGCCGCAGCGCCCGTCTCGCGCTCGTCGAGCATCTTCACGTAACCGCCGAGCGGCAACGCGGCAATCGTCCACTCGGTGCCCGTCTTCGGGCTCACCCACTGGACCAGCGGCTTGCCGAAGCCGATCGAAAAACGCAGCACCTTCACGCCGCACAAACGCGCGACGCTGTAATGCCCGTACTCGTGGACCACCACGAGTACGCCAATCGCAACCGCGAAAGCGAGCAGTTCGATCAGCAGGTTCATGAACGCCTCACTGGACGGCGCGTTCCGTGCGACGGGCGCCATCGGGCAGGCGCGCGATGAATGCGGCCGCGGCGTGGCGCGCGGCGGCGTCCGCCTCGATGACGTCGTCGAGCGCGTGCGCGCTGCGGTTCGGCAACGCGGAGAGCACCGAGTCGACCACTTCGGCGATCGCCATGAAGCCGATGCGGCGCGCGAGGAACGCTTCCACCGCGATCTCGTTCGCGGCATTGAGCGCGGCGCTGGCGATGCCGCCCTCCGCGAGCGCCTTCATCGCGAGCGCGAGACACGGGAAGCGCGCGTAGTCGGGCTTTTCGAACGACAGCGAGGCGATCTGGGCGAGATCGAGCTGCGCGACGCCCGAATCGACGCGCTCGGGGAACGCGAGCGCATGCGCGATCGGCGTGCGCATGTCGGGGTTGCCGAGTTGCGCGAGCACCGAGCCGTCCACGTACGACACGAGCGAATGGATCACGCTCTGCGGATGGATCAGCACCTCGATGCGCTCGCCCGGCAGGTTGAACAGCCAATGCGCCTCGATCACTTCGAGACCCTTGTTCATCATCGTGGCCGAATCGACCGAAATCTTGCGGCCCATCACCCAGTTCGGGTGCTTGCAGGCTTCGTCAGGCGTCACGTCGACGAGCGTGGCCCGCTCGCGCGTGCGGAACGGCCCGCCCGACGCGGTCAGGATGATCTTCGAGACGCCGCCATGCTGCGATGCCTCGTGCGGCAGGCATTGGAAAATCGCGTTGTGTTCGCTGTCGACCGGCAGCAGCACCGCGCCGTGGTCGCGCACCGCGTCCATGAAGATCGCGCCGGACATCACCAGCGCTTCCTTGTTCGCCAGCAGAATGCGCTTGCCCGCGCGGGCCGCGGCGAGGCTCGGCGCGAGACCGGCCGCGCCGACGATCGCCGCCACCACCGTATCGCAACCGTCGCTCTTTGCGACGTCGACGAGCGCTTGCGGCCCGTAGGCGACCTCGGTCCTGCTGCCCGCTTCGCGCAGCCGTGCGGCGACCTTGGCGGCCGTGTCGGCATCGCCGACCACCGCCACTTCGGGCGCAAAGCGCAAGCATTGCTCGACGAGCTTGTCGCCGTTGCGATGCGCGGACAGCGCGTAAATCGAAAAACGCTCGGGATGGCGCGCGACGACGTCGAGCGTACTGTCTCCAATCGAGCCCGTGGAACCGAGCAATGTCAGACGTTTTTGCATATCTCTTTCTCTAGCCGAGCAGCAGCATGGCAAGCGGCAGCACCGGCAATAATGCGTCGATGCGGTCGAGCACGCCGCCGTGGCCCGGCAGCAAACCGCTCGAGTCCTTCACGCCGGCCTGGCGCTTCAGCATCGATTCGAACAGGTCGCCGACCACGCTGAAGGCCACCAGCAAGGTCAGTGCGAGCACGGTGCGCACGGCGCCCCATTGCGCCAGCAGCGCAGAATACAGGGTTGGCTCGAACGCGTGCAAAAAGACCGCCGCCGCCGCGACGATCATGACCAGCAGCCAGCCGCCGATCGCGCCCTCCCAGGTTTTACCCGGACTGATGGCCGGCGCCAGCTTGTGTTTCCCGAAAGCCTTTCCCGAGAAGTATGCGCCGATATCGGCGAGCCATACCAGCAGCAGCAGCGACAGCACGAACGGCACGCCTTGCATGCGCGCGGCGACGAGAGCATGCCAGCACGCGACGAATCCGACAATGCCGGCAAGAAACAGAAAGGTGCGCCATGCGCCCTGCGCGAGCGCGGGCTTGCGCAGCAGCACGAACGGACCGGCGATCACCCAGAAGATCGCGGCGGCCTTGAAAAGCGAACGGGCCTCCGCGATGCCCGTGCCGAGCCGCGTGCTCGCGACCAGCGCGAGCGCCGCCAGCAGCGCGTAGACCACCGGGCCGGCGCCGCCGACCTTGAGCAGGCGCGCCCACTCCCACGCGGCGAACACGACGACGAAAGCGATCAGCGCGCCGAACGCGCCGACCGGCGCGAACAGCGTGACAGGCAGGAACACGGCCAGCAGGACGATCGCCGTGATGACACGGGTCTTTAGCATGGAAGCGAATCGACGTTCTGCGATTGCGGCTCGAGCTGGGCGCTGGTACGGCCGAAGCGGCGCTCGCGATCGCCGTACGAGGCGATGGCATGAGCGAGCGCGTCGGCGTCGAAATCCGGCCAGAACGTGTCGGTGAAATAGAACTCGGTGTAGGCCAGCTGCCACAGCAGGAAATTGCTGACGCGGCGCTCGCCGCCGGTACGGATGAAGAGATCGGGCTCGGGCGCGTAGGCCATCGACAGATGCTCGGCGAACGAGTCTTCGTTCACCTCGACCGGCTTGCCCGCCGCCGCCGACTGCTCGGCGAGCTTGCGGGTGGCCTGCATGATGTCCCAGCGGCCGCCGTAGTTCGCGGCGATGGTCAGCGTGAGACGGGTGTTGCGCGCGGTCTTGGTTTCCGCGCGCCTGATCAGGTCGCGAATTCTCACGTCGAAACGCTCGAGATCGCCGACCACGCGCAGGCGGATGCCATTCGCGTGCAGCTTGCCGATCTCGCGCTCGAGCGCGGTGACGAAGAGGCGCATCAGGAACGACACCTCTTCGTTCGGGCGGCGCCAGTTCTCCGAACTGAAGGCGAACAGCGTCAGATATTCGACGCCCCGCTGCGCGCACGCCTCGACGGCCGAGCGCACCGCGTCGACGCCGCGCGTATGGCCCGCCACGCGCGGCAGACGCCGCTTGGTGGCCCAACGGCCGTTGCCATCCATGATGATCGCGATATGTCGCGGCACCGCGGCGACTTCAGGCACGCGCACGGTTGAGCTGGTATAGGTCATGGCCGTCGGGACAGTAATGCCAGTAAAGAAGTGGAAACCAGAAGGGACTGAGCCGAACGGCGTCAGACCGTCATGATCTCGGCTTCTTTCGTCGTGACGAGCTTGTCGATTTCGGCGACGAACTTGTCCGTCAGCTTCTGGACGTCGTCACCCGCGCGGCGCTCGTCGTCTTCGGAAATTTCCTTGTCCTTGACGAGCTTCTTCAGTTGCTCGTTGGCGTCACGGCGCAGATTGCGCACGGCCACCTTGGCGGTTTCCGCTTCGCTGCGCACGACCTTGGTCAGTTCGCGGCGGCGCTCTTCGGTCAGCGCAGGCATCGGCACGCGGATCACGTCGCCGTGAGTGGCCGGGTTCAGACCCAGGTCCGACTCGCGGATCGCCTTTTCGACGACCTGGACCATCTTCTTTTCCCACGGCTGCACGCCAATCGTACGCGCGTCGATCAGCGTGAGGTTCGCAACCTGCGAAATCGGCACCGGCGAGCCATAGTAGTCGCACTGGATATGATCGAGCAGGCCCGTGTGCGCACGGCCCGTGCGGATCTTCGACAGGTCGTTCTTGAACGCGTCGATCGAGCGCTGCATCTTCTGCTCCGCGCCCTTCCTGATATCAGCCACAGACATTTTTAAACCTCCGAACCTTCAAAACGGTGCGAGCCGCCCGGCACGCGCGATGCGGCGGCCCGGGCTCGCGTCAAAGCCCACGTAACGTAAAACGAAGTTTACACGTGGACGAGGGTGCCCTCGTCCTCACCTTGTACGATGCGCTTGAGCGCACCCGGCTTGACGATCGAAAACACGCGGATCGGCAGCTTCTGGTCGCGGCACAGCGCGAATGCCGTCGCGTCCATCACCTGCAGATTGCGGCCGATCGCTTCGTCGAAGCTGATCGTGGTGTAACGGGTCGCGCTCGGATCCTTCTTCGGATCGGCCGAATAGACACCGTCCACCTTGGTGGCCTTCAGCACCACTTCCGCGCCGATTTCCGAGCCGCGCAGCGCGGCCGCCGTGTCGGTCGTGAAGAACGGGTTGCCGGTGCCGGCCGCGAAGATCACGACCCTGCCTTCCTCGAGCTGGCGGATCGCGCGGGGCCGGATGTACGGCTCGACGACCTGATCCATGCGCAACGCCGACTGCACGCGCGCCTCGATACCGGCGTGGCGCATCGCGTCCTGCAGCGCCAGCGCGTTCATCATCGTGGCCAGCATGCCCATGTAGTCGGCCGTCGCGCGGTCCATGCCCGCCGCGCCGCCGGCGACGCCACGGAAAATATTGCCGCCGCCGATCACCACGGCCAGCTGCGTTCCGAGACGAACCACTTCGGCCACGTCCGCCACCATTCGTTCGATGGTCGCGCGATTGATGCCGAAGGCATCGTCGCCCATCAGAGCTTCACCGGAGAGTTTGAGCAGGACGCGTTTATAGGCAGTGGGCATAGAGGTATCCAGATCGCGCAGAACAGGGCAACAACAAGGGACTAATGTAGGGGTGAAACGCTGATTCGGGCAAGCGCCGCCAAATTGACGAACCCTGGGGTTCGCCGGCGGCGGCCGCGCGGCGGGGGTCAACCCGTGCACGGCCTTGCGGCGCCGCCGAGCGCGGCGAAGTCCTGCTTCGCCGCGGGTCCAACGGTACGGCTATGAAGCTTAGGTAAGGCTTATTGTTGCTTTGCAGCAGCGACCTGGGCGGCCACTTCCGCGGCGAAGTCGTCCTGCTTTTTCTCGATGCCTTCGCCGACCACGAACAGCGCGAACTTCTGCACGCTCGAATTCGCCGCCTTCAGCATCTGTTCGATCGTCTGCTTGTCGTTCTTCACGAACGTCTGGTTCAGCAGCGACACTTCCTTCAGGTACTTCTGCACGCTACCGTCGACCATCTTCGCGACGATTTCAGCCGGCTTGCCCGATTCGGCGGCCTTCTGCTCAGCGATGCTGCGTTCCTTGGCGATCAGGTCCGCCGGCACGTCGTTCGACGACAGCGAAACCGGCTTCATGGCGGCGATGTGCATAGCGACATCCTTGCCGACCTGCTCGTCCGCGCCGGTGTACTCGACCAGCACGCCGATGCGCGTGCCGTGCAGATACGAGGCCAGCTTGTTGGCGGTATCGAAGCGCTCGAAGCGGCGGATCGACAGGTTTTCGCCGATCTTGCCGACCAGCGCGAGGCGCACCGCGTCGACGGTCGAGCCGTCGAGCGGCAGTGCCGACAGCGCGGCGACGTCAGCCGGGTTCTGCGTTGCGACCAGTTCCGCAACCTTCTTCGAGAAAGCGAGGAAGTCGTCGTTCTTCGAAACGAAGTCGGTTTCGCAGTTCAGTTCGACGAGCGAACCAGCGTTGCCGTTGATGAACGAGGCGACGACGCCTTCAGCCGTCACGCGCGATGCCGCCTTGCTCGCCTTGTTGCCGAGCTTCACGCGCAGCAGCTCTTCAGCGCGCGCCAGATCGCCGTCGGCTTCCGTCAGTGCCTTCTTGCATTCCATCATCGGCGCGTCGGTCTTTGCGCGCAGTTCTGCAACCATGCTTGCGGTAATTGCCGCCATCATTTGCTCCTTGGGTTCTGTCTGTCACACGCCGCCCGCATTTCGATGCCGGCGGCAGGAATTCGTTTCAGCGTTTTCGCGAATTTTTGCGAGCGACGCGCGAGGCGCCGCCTGAAGCACTCTGCCAGATGCCTGTTACAACGCTTGTTACAGGCGTCGCGGCTTAAAAAAAGGGGGCCTGTAAGAAGCCCCCTTTTTTGCCGGACACGGGGCAGCTTTACGCTTCTCCGTTGACCTCGACGAACTCGTCGCCGTCACCGCCGCGGGCAGCCTGGACCACTTCGTTGACCGCGTTCGCACGGCCTTCGAGGATCGCGTCGGCCACGCCAGCCGCGTACAGTGCGACGGCCTTGCTGGCGTCGTCGTTACCCGGGATCACGTAGTCCACGCCTTCCGGCGAGTGGTTCGTATCGACCACGGCGATAACCGGAATGCCGAGCTTGTTCGCTTCGGTCACGGCAATCTTGTGGTAGCCGACGTCGACGACGAAGATCGCGTCCGGAATGCCGCCCATGTCCTTCACGCCGCCGATCGACTTTTGCAGCTTGGCCATTTCGCGTTCGAACAGCAGCGCTTCCTTCTTGCTCATGCGCTCGGTTTCACCGGCTTCCAGCGCCGCTTCCATGTCCTTCAGGCGCTTGATCGAAACCTTCAGCGTCTTGAAGTTGGTCAGCATGCCGCCGAGCCAGCGCGCGTTGACGAACGGCATACCGGCGCGCTGCGCTTCCTGGGCGATCGTGTCGCGCGATTGACGCTTCGTGCCGACGAACAGGATCGTGCCGCGGTTCGATGCCAGCTGACGCGCGTACTTCAGCGCGTCGTTGTACATCGGCAGCGTCTTTTCGAGGTTGATGATGTGAATCTTGTTGCGATGACCGAAAATGAAGGGGGCCATCTTCGGGTTCCAGAAGCGCGTTTGGTGGCCGAAATGGACACCGGCTTCCAGCATTTGACGCATCGTAACTGCCATGAAATTCTCCACGAGGGTTGGGTCTTAAGCCGGCTGCCGTATCGGCCGCGCCCGCCTTCTTCCGGCTGGAACGCGGCGACACCCTGGATGCGCCGGCTTGCGAATGAGTTGCCTGCACTGCTTTTGCACTAACTACTTTCTCACCCGCGGCACAAGCAACCAGCGCCGCGAGAAGCCTTTCCCGCCCCACCCTTATTTGCATCATTCACATGACTCGCGTCAATGCAATAAAAAACTGGGCGTGGATCGACTTAGCCGAAGATTATAGCACGCGACTATCGACCGACTCAACCCGCGCCGATGGCCGCCGCCAGCCTCGCCGCCCATCGGCGGAAGATCGCACGGGGCGCCCGCAAAACGCGCCTCCCCGCTTGCAAAAGCCTGCGGCAGCCGGAATATGGTGCGATAATCCCGCAATAAATCGCATTTCAGGCCCGACTCATGGCTATTACCCTCAAAAACGACCACGATATCGCACAGATGCGCGTCGCTTGCCGGCTCGCCAGCGAAGTGCTCGACTACATCACGCCGTTCGTCAAGGCCGGCGTCACGACGGGCGAACTCGACCGCCTCTGTCACGAATACATGCTGAAGGAACAGGGCACCGTTCCCGCGCCGCTCAATTACCAGCCGCCCGGCTACCCGCCCTATCCGAAAGCCACCTGCATTTCCGTCAACGACGTGATCTGCCACGGCATTCCGGGCGACAAGGCGCTCAAGAACGGCGACGCGCTCAACATCGACATCACCGTCATCAAGGAAGGCTATTTCGGCGACACGAGCCGCATGTTCATCGTCGGCGAAGGCTCGATCATGGCGAAGCGCCTCGTGCAGGCCACCTTCGAATGCATGTGGCTCGGCATCGACCAGGTGCGCCCCGGCGCGCATCTCGGCGACATCGGCTATGCGATCCAGAAGCACGCCGAAGGCCTCGGCTACAGCGTGGTGCGCGAATATTGCGGCCACGGCATCGGCACCGTGTTCCACGAAGACCCGCAGATCCTGCACTACGGCCGCCCCGGCACCGGCATCGAACTGCAGGCCGGCATGATCTTCACGATCGAGCCGATGATCAACGCGGGCCGCCGCGACATCCGCACGATGCCGGATCATTGGACCGTCAAGACTCGCGACCGCAGCCTGTCGGCGCAGTGGGAACACACGGTGCTCGTCACGGAAACCGGCTACGACGTGCTGACCGTGTCGGCCGGCACGCCCGCGCGGCCGCCCGTCGTCGCCGCGACCGCCTGAGCGGGCCCGCCCTCACCGCCGCCCGCCAATGAGCAGCGTTCCAGCCGTCACCCCATCCCATGCCACGTCGCTCAAGGCGGACTACAAAGTGGCCAAAGCCCAGTTGCTGGAGCGCTTCCGGACGGCCACCAACGTCGACGCGCTGATGGCCGCCCTCGCGCGCGCCACCGACGGCTCGCTGCGCGCCGCCTGGGAGACCTGCGAGCTGCCCGGCGAGTTCGCGCTCGTCGCGGTCGGCGGCTATGGACGCGGCGAGCTGGCGCCGCATTCCGACATCGACATTCTGGTCTTGCTGCCCGACGCGCCGCTCGAACATGCCGAAGCACGTATCGAGCGCTTCATCAGCCTCGCGTGGGACCTCGGGCTCGAACTCGGCAGCAGCGTGCGCAGCGTGTCGCAATGCCTCGAGGAAGCGGCCAACGACGTCACCGTGCGCACCTCGCTGCTCGAAGCGCGGCGCATCACCGGCAGCGCCGCGCTGTTCGACGACTTCGCGGCGCGCTACCACGAGGCGCTCGACCCGAAGGCGTTCTTCACGGCGAAGGTGCTCGAAATGCGCCAGCGCCACGCGAAATTTCAGGACACGCCCTACGCGCTCGAACCGAACATCAAGGAGAGCCCGGGCGGGCTGCGCGACCTGCAGCTGATCCTGTGGATCACGCGGGCGGCCGGCTTCGGCAGCAGCTGGCGCGAACTCGAAGCGCGCGGGCTTATCACCGAGCGCGAGGCGCGCGAGCTGCGCCGCAACGAGGGCTTCCTGAAGGCGCTGCGCGCCCGGCTGCACGTGACCGCCGGGCGCCGCCAGGACATTCTCGTGTTCGACCTGCAAACGCCCGTCGCCGAGAGCTTCGGCTACAAGCCGACGACGACCAAGCGCGCGAGCGAACAGCTGATGCGCCGCTACTACTGGGCCGCGAAGGCCGTCACGCAACTCGCAACGATCCTGATCCAGAACGTCGAGGCGCAACTGTTCCCGAGCACGAGCGGCATCACGCGCGTGCTGTCGGCGCGCTTCGTCGAAAAACAGGGCATGCTCGAAATCGCCGCCGACGACGTGTTCCAGCGCGAGCCGAACGCGATCCTCGAAGCGTTCCTGCTGTACGAGCAGACGCCCGGCGTGAAGGGCCTGTCGGCGCGCACGCTGCGCGCGATCTACAACGCGCGCGACGTGATGGACCAGCACTGGCGGCGCGATCCGGAGAACCGCCGGCTCTTCATGGCTATCCTCAAACAGCCGGCCGGCATCACGCACGCGCTGCGGCTCATGAACCAGACCAGCGTGCTCGGGCGCTATCTGCTGAATTTCCGCCGCATCGTCGGGCAGATGCAGCATGACCTCTATCACGTCTACACGGTCGATCAGCACATCCTGATGGTGCTGCGCAATCTGCGCCGCTTCGCGGTCGCCGAGCACGTGCACGAATATCCGTTCTGCAGCCAGTTGATCGCGAACTTCGACCGGCCGTGGGTGCTGTACGTGGCGGCGCTGTTTCACGACATCGCCAAAGGCCGCGGCGGCGATCACTCGACGCTCGGCATGGTCGACGCGCGGCGCTTCTGCCGTCAGCACGAGATCGACGGCGAGGACGAGAACCTGGTCGTCTGGCTCGTGCAGCAGCATCTGACGATGAGCCAGGTCGCGCAAAAGCAGGACACGAGCGACCCCGAAGTGATCAAGCGCTTTGCCGAACTGGTCGGCACCGAGCGGCGCCTCACCGCGCTCTATCTGCTGACCGTGGCCGATATCCGCGGCACCAGCCCGAAGGTCTGGAATACGTGGAAAGGCAAGCTGCTCGAAGACCTCTACCGCGCCACGCTCGCCGTGCTCGGCGGCGCGCGGCCCGATGCGCATTCGGAACTGAAGTCGCGGCAGGAAGAGGCGCTTGCGCTGCTGCGCCTCGAAACCGTGCCGGAAGGCGCGCAACGCGCGCTGTGGGACAAGCTCGACGTCGGCTACTTCCTGCGCCACGACGCGGCCGATATCGCATGGCAGACGCGCGTGCTGTACCGTCACGTCGAAACGCCGACGCCGCTCGTGCGCGCGCGGCCGTCGCCGATCGGCGAGGCTTTGCAGGTGCTCGTCTACGTGAAGGACCAGCCCGATCTGTTCGCGGGCATCTGCGCGTATTTCGACCGCAACGGCCTGTCGGTGCTCGATGCGCGCGTGAGCACGACGCGTCACGGCTATGCGCTCGACAACTTCCTCGTCGCGCACACCGAAGAGGACGTGCACTACCGCGACATCGCCAATCTGGTCGAGCAGGAACTGACCGCGCGGCTCGCGGGCCACGGCACGCTGCTGCCGGGGCCGTCGAAAGGCCGGCTCTCGCGCCTGTCGCGCACCTTCCCGATCACGCCGCGCGTCGACCTGCGGGCCGACGAGCGCGGCCAATACTACATCCTGTCCGTGTCGGCGAACGACCGGCCGGGCCTTCTTTATTCGATCGCGCGCGTGCTGGCCGAGCACCGGGTCGGCGTCGCCTCGGCGCGGATCAATACGCTCGGCGAACGCGTCGAGGACGTGTTTCTGCTCGAAGGGCACGGCCTGTCGGACAACCGCCTGCAAATTCAGGTCGAAACCGAGTTGCTGCGCGCGATCGCAGTGTGAGATTTCATGCGAACCAAGTTAACAGCCAAGCATCCGCGGCCGGCTTCGTCCGAACGCGCCCCTGTGCGTTCCGGCAGCCCGTCGGCCCGCAAACCGACGCGCCCGGCGGGACCGAAACCCGCAGCGGCCGGTTTCGGCGCGGCGCGCGAAGGCGCTGCGGCGACGAGCGGCAAGCGGCCGGTTGGCGGCAAGCCCGCAGCGGGCGGCGCGCGTGCGCTGCGGGCCGAAGGATCTTTTGCGCGCGAGCGCAATACAGGAGGGGCCGGTGGGCCGCGTCGTAGTGAGGGTGAACGGGCGCCGCGCCGGTTTGAGGGTGCGGGCGAACGTGCTGAACGCGCACCGCGTCGATTTGAAGGCAGTGGCGAACGCACTGAACGGGCTCCGCGCCGATTCGAAGGAGCGAGCGATCGTGGCGAGCGTGGTCCCCGCCGCGACGCCGGCGATCGTGCCGAACGTGCGCCGCGTCGATTTGAAAGCAGCGGTGAGCGCTCCGAACGGGCTCCGCGCCGATTCGAAGGAGCGAGCGATCGTGGCGAGCGTGGTCCCCGCCGCGACGCCGGTGATCGTGCTGAACGTGCACCGCGTCGCTTCGAAGGCAGCGGTGAGCGCTCCGAACGGGCTCCACGCCGATTCGACGGTGCGAGCGATCGCGGTGAGCGTGGCCCCCGCCGCGACGCCAGCGATCGTGCCGAACGGGCTCCGCGTCGATTTGAAAGCAGCGGTGAGCGCTCCGAACGGGCTCCGCGCCGCTTCGAAGGTGCGAGCGATCGTGGCGAGCGCGGTCCCCGCCGCGACGCCGGTGATCGTGCCGAACGCGCACCGCGTCGGTTCGAAGGCAGTGGCGACCGCGCCGAACGCGCGCCACGCCGCTTCGAAGGCAGCACGGGTCGCGCCCCGCGCAGTTTCGGCGACCGCCCGCCGCGCCGCGATGACGGCGAACGCCGCCCATTCGGCGGTTCACGCGCGGACAACGCCGGCCGCGCGCCGGAAGGCAGAGCCCGCGACGATCGTCCGATGCGACGCGAACGCGATGCGTCCGATCGCCCCCGTTTCGGCAGCGACCGTGCCGGTTCGCCGGCCCGCCGCGACGGCGAAGGCCCGCGCCGCTTCGAAGGCGAGCGCGGCACGTTCGAGCGCGGCGAGCGCCGCTTCGCCAAGCCCGTAAAAGAGGGCTATGCCGAACGTCCGGCGCGCACGCCGCGCGATGAGCGCGATGAGCGGGCACCGACGAAGCGCGAGTATGGCGAACGCCCTGCCCGCAACGCCGAGCGCGGTTTCGACAAAGCCGTGCCGTCGGCGACACGCCGCTTCAGCGACGCCCGCCCCGCACGCGCCGCCAGGCCCGAAAAAGCCGCGCGAGCCTCGGCCACGCGCAGCGAACATCACGACCACGACCTCGACACGACCGCCGAGGGCGACGCCCCGCGCCGCCCGCGTCGCGACCAGGAAGACGCGCCGGGCATGCTGCGCCTGTCGAAGCTGATGTCCAAGCTCGGCCTGTGTTCGCGCCGCGAAGCCGACGAATGGATCGAGAAAGGCTGGGTCATGGTCGACGGCGAGCGCATCGATACGCTCGGCACCAAGGTGTTCCCGGATCAGCGCATCGACATCGATCCGGCTGCCGAAGCCGCGCAATCGAGCCAGGTGACGGTACTGATCCACAAGCCGGTCGGTCTCGTGTCGGGTCAGGCCGAAGACGGTTATCAGCCGGCCATCACGCTCGTCACGCCCGAGAACCGTTGGGAAGGCGACCGCTCGGACATCCGCTTCGCGGTTTCGCATCTGCGTCAGCTCGCGCCGGCCGGACGGCTCGACATCGACTCGACAGGCCTGCTCGTGCTGACACAGGACGGCCGCATCGCGAAACAGCTGATCGGCGGCCATTCGGATGTCGACAAGGAGTACCTCGTGCGCGTCGCCTATGGCGAGCACACGGTCGACGTGGAGAGCCATTTCCCGGCGGACAAGCTTGCGCTGCTATGCCACGGCCTGTCGCTCGACGACGTGCAACTGAAGCCCGCGCAGGTGAACTGGCAGAACGGCGAGCAGTTGCGTTTCGTGCTGCGCGAAGGCCGCAAGCGCCAGATTCGCCGCATGTGCGAGCTGGTCGGCCTCGAAGTGATCGGCCTCAAGCGTGTGCGCATGGGCCGCGTGGTGCTCGGCGCGCTGCCGCCGGGCCAATGGCGCTATCTGTCGGAAGACGAGTCGTTCTGACGCCGCGGGTGCCCGCGCAAACGAAAACCCCACGCCTTTCGCGTGGGGTTTTTCGTTTCCGGCGACGCTTTATTCGCAGTCGGCAACCGCCGCCCGCGCCGCGCGATACAGCCTCAATCGTCGCTATTCGGATCGAGGTCCGGGAACAGGATCTCGGTAAAACCGAACTTCGAGAAATCGGTGATCCGCATCGGATACAGCTTGCCGATCAGGTGATCGCATTCGTGCTGCACGACGCGCGCGTGAAAACCCTCGGCGACGCGCTCGATCGGCTTGCCGAACTGATCGAAGCCGTGATAGCGGATCATCGTCAAACGGCTCACCGCGCCGCGCAGCCCCGGCACCGACAGGCAGCCTTCCCAGCCCTCTTCCATGTCGAGCGAGACCGGCGTGATGGTCGGGTTGATCAGCACCGTCTCCGGCACCGGCGACGCGTCCGGATAGCGTTCGTTCTTGCCGAAGCCGAAAATCACGACCTGCAGGTTGACGCCGATCTGCGGCGCGGCAAGCCCCGCGCCATTGGCATCGTGCATGGTCTCAAACATGTCCTTCACGAGCTCATGCAACTCGGGCGTGTCGAAATGATCGACCGGCTCGGCGATCTGCAACAGACGCGGATCGCCCATCTTGAGAATTTCGCGAATCATCAGTGCCCCTCCAGGAGCTTGCGCATACCATCTTCGTCGAGTACGGGGATGCCGAGTTCCTCGGCCTTCGCAAGTTTGCTGCCCGCGTCGGCGCCCGCCACCACGTAATTGGTTTTCTTCGATACCGACCCCGCTACTTTGGCGCCGGCCGCTTCGAGCATGTCCTTCGCATCCTCGCGCGACAGATTCGGCAGCGTGCCCGTCAGCACCACGGTCTGCCCGGCCAGCACGCCCTGCGGCGCCTTCGGCGCGGGCGGCCCCTCGGGCCACGTGACCTTGCCCGGCGCGCGCAACTGCTCGATCACCGTGCGGTTGTGCTCCTCGGCGAAGAACTGGCGCAGCGATTCCGCGACCACCGGCCCGACGTCGTTGACTTCGAGCAGTTCTTCGAGCGGCGCGTCCATGATCGGGGTCAGCGAGCCGAAATGCTTCGCGAGATCCTTCGCGGTCGATTCGCCGACGTGCCGGATGCCGAGCGCGTAAATGAAACGCGCGAGCGTCGTGTGCTTGGCTTTTTCGAGCGAGTCGAGCAGATTCTGCGCCGATTTGTCGGCAAAGCGGTCGAGTTCCGCGAGTGTCGCGAAACCGAGATTGAACAGGTCGGCCGGCGTGCGCACGAGATTCTGCTCGACCAGCTGATCGATGATCTTCTCGCCTAGGCCGTCGATATCGAGCGCGCGCCGCTGCGCGAAGTGCCAGAGCGCCTGCTTGCGCTGCGCCGGACAGAAAAGCCCGCCCGTGCAGCGCGCAATCGCCTCGTCGGGCAGCCGCTCGATGGCGGAGCCGCACACCGGGCACTGCGTCGGCATCACGAACTCGCTCGCATCGGCCGGGCGCCGGTCGAGCAGCGCACTGACCACTTCGGGAATCACGTCGCCGGCACGCCGCACGATCACCGTATCGCCGATGCGGATGTCCTTGCGGCGCACTTCGTCTTCGTTGTGCAGCGTAGCGTTCGTAACCGTCGCGCCGCCGACGAACACCGGTTCGAGCCGCGCGACCGGCGTGATCGCGCCGGTGCGGCCCACCTGCACGTCGATCGCGACGAGCTTCGTCAGCGCTTCCTGAGCGGGGAATTTGTGCGCGAGCGCGAAGCGCGGCGCGCGCGACACGAAGCCGAGCGCGTCCTGTTCGTCGCGCCGGTTGACCTTGTAGACCACGCCGTCGATGTCGTACGGCAGCGTGTCGCGCTTCTCGCCGACCGCGTGGAAAAAGCCGAGCAGTCCTTCGGCACCCTGCACGACCGCGCGCTCGCTATTGACCGGCAGGCCCATCTCCTTGTACCAGTCGAGCAGTTCGCTATGCGTGGCCGGCATCTCGATGCCGTCGAGCACGCCAATGCCATAGGCGAAAAACGACAGCGGCCGCTGCGCGGTGATCTTCGAATCGAGCTGGCGCAAGCTGCCCGCCGCCGCATTGCGCGGGTTCGCGAATTCGCGCTGTTCGGCCGCGCGCTGCCGTTCGTTCAGGCGCTCGAAATCGCGCTTGAACATCAGCACCTCGCCGCGCACGTCGAGCACGCGCGGCACGCGATTGCCCTTCAGCTTCAGCGGAATCGAGCGGATCGTGCGGACGTTTCCTGTGACGTTCTCGCCGGTCGTGCCGTCGCCGCGTGTCGAGGCCTGCACGAACACGCCGTCGACATAGCGCAGCGAGATCGCGAGACCGTCGAACTTCAGTTCGGCCGCGTATTCGACGAGTACATGCGCCACCGGCACCGGCGGCTCGCTCGCGTTCTTGCCGAGCGCGTCGCTGACGCGCTTGTCGAACGCGACGATGTCTTCATCGGTGAAACCGTTGTTCAGCGACAGCATCGGCTGATCGTGCACGACCTGCTCGAAGCCGCTCGCCGCTTCGCCGCCGACGCGCTGCGTTGGCGAATCCGGCACAATCAGCTCCGGATGTTCGGCCTCGATGCCCTCCAGTTCCTTGAACAGCTTGTCGTACTCGGCATCGGGCAGGTCCGGCTGATCGAGCACGTAGTACGCGTAATTCGCGCGTTCGAGTTCCGCGCGCAGCCACGCGGCCCGCTCCGCCGGAGCGCTGGTTGCAGAAGGGGGGACGGGAGTTCGGGCCATGCTGTCGGAGGCTTCTCAACGTGAAATTCAGACCTTGGATTATCGCAGGAAGCGTGCCCCTTTACATCGGCCGAATGGGTGCGTCGAAGGGGTACTTCGAATGGCTGCTTCGGGCGCTTTGCGGGTGCCGTAAAGACCCGCGCACCTGCCACGCACCCGCACGCACCGGCGCAACGCATCGCCGCACGCTGCCCAAGCCGCAAACGACAACGGCCGCACATCGTGCGGCCGTCTCGCCCCAACGCGGATGGCGCGCCGGCTTACTGGCTGAACAGCCGCCGCGTGGCCGGCGAACCCGCCGGAATGCCGGCCTGTTCGAGCTTCGCGTAGAGCGTCATCAGCTGCTTTTCGATGGCGAGCAGCGCGCTCTCCGGCAAGGGCCGGCGGCCATCGTCGACCACGCGCCCGCCGATGCGCTCGGCGAGCGACTTCGCGTAATCGCACATGAGCCGGAACGGCAGGATGTCTTCGTCGGCAACCGGCACGTCGAGCACGAGCGTAATCATCTCGCCGCCCTTGTACGTGAGGTCGTCGCGCAGGAAGTTGGTGTCGCCGAATTGCAGCATGAACACCGGGCTTTGCCGCGAATCAAGTTTGACGAAGCGCGTGCCGTCGCGCGAGAGCAGCAGGCCGTCTTGCGAGGCAACCGCCTGCACGTAGTTGGCCGACCACGGCGCGCCGTCGGACAGCACGTTGATCGACAGTTGCGCGTCGCACTGCGCGGCAAAGCCGTCGAGCTCGCGCGCCATCGCCACGGTTTCGAGCATGTCGGGGAATTCGGGCGACGCGTCGAGCGCGTCGGCGAACTGCTGCACGCCGGTCACGAATTCGGAAAACTCGAGTTCGTTCAACGCGCCGCTGCGGTTCGCCAGTTGCGCGGCCGCGCGCAGTTCCTCGTAGCGCGTGCCGTTTTGCAGCAGCTCCCAGGCGCCACCTTCGGGCTTGCCCTCGATATGCACGGGCTTGCTGCCGGCGCGGCGCAGACGCTGCGCGAGCGGAATCACCTTGTCGCCGGCCACCGGGCCGTTCAGACGGATCGGCACGATGCAGTCGATGCGCCGATCGACGATCGCAGGCGGCGCCGACGAAATCGTCGTGGCGGCCGGCAGGACCGGCTCGACGCGCTCCTGCGCGGCGGGCGCGGGCTGGGCCGCGGGCGCCTCGGCGGCTCGCTCGCCGTCCTGCCCCTGGGCCGCGGCGTGCTCGCCTTCGGTCTCGCCCTCGGCGGCCGGATAACCGTTCGGCGAGGTCGTCTCGGCCTGGATATCGGCCGGCGTATCGAGCGGCGCGGCGCTCACGCCGAACGTCGGCTCGACGCGCGCGGCAGCCGGATCGGCCGCCGCCTCCGTATTCACAGTCGGTTCGCGCCGCGTGGCCGGGCGCGCCGGCTCGATGAACGGGCTCTGCTCCTCATGCTCGTCCCGCGCGAGACTCTCGGCGGTCTCGGCCGGCATGGGCCGCGGCATCTTGCGGCGCACCTTCGCGCCCTGCCACGCGTTGTATACGACCACGCCCCCGACCACCACGGCACCCGCGCCGATCAAACCGAGTGTCAACTCGTCCATGCATGCTCCATCAGCAATTCTTCTATCCGCGCGGCCCTGCGTCCGCTGCCCGTTCCGCGCGGCTTGCACTGCAAGCCGCTGCGCTGAACGCGGACGCCCGCGCAGGCTTTAACTTAAACGATATTCTGGGCGAAACCGGCCGCCGTTTCCATGTCGACCGCGACGATCCGCGACACGCCCTGCTCCTGCATCGTCACGCCGATCAGTTGCTGCGCCATTTCCATCGCGATCTTGTTGTGCGAGATGAACAGGAACTGGGTCTTGTCCGACATCGCGCGCACGAGGTTCGCGAAACGCTCGGTGTTGGCGTCGTCGAGCGGCGCGTCCACTTCGTCGAGCAGACAGAACGGCGCCGGATTCAGCTGGAACATCGCGAACACGAGCGCGGTCGCGGTCAGCGCTTTCTCGCCGCCCGACAGCAGGTGAATCGTCGAATTCTTCTTGCCCGGCGGCTGCGCCATCACCTGCACGCCGGCATCGAGAATTTCGTCGCCGGTCATGATGAGCTTGGCCTGACCGCCGCCGAACAGACGCGGGAACAGTTCGCCGAAATGACGGTTCACTTCGTCGAAGGTGCTTTGCAGAAGCGTGCGCGTTTCGGCGTCGATCTTGCGGATCGCGTCTTCGAGCGTTTCGATCGCGCTCGTCAGGTCGGCCGACTGCGAATCGAGGAAGCTCTTGCGCTCGGTCGCGGCCTTCAGTTCGTCGAGCGCGGCCATGTTGACGGGCCCGAGCGCGACGATCGCGTTGTTGATGCGCGTGACTTCGCCCTGCAGGTACGACGGCTTCATGTCCGGCGTGAGCCTCGTCTGCAACTCGGCTTCGTCGACGCCGGCCGCGACCAGTTGCTCGACGAACTGCTCGCCGTTGATCCGCGCAGCCTGCTCCTTCAGTTGCAATTCGTTGATGCGGTCGCGCAGCGGCTGCAGCGCACGCTCGGTGCTCAGGCGCGTTTCGTCGGCCGCGCGCAGCTTCGAGGTGAGGTCGTCGAGTTCGATGCGCGCGGCGCGCAGCGCCTCTTCCTTCGCGGTGCGGATGTCGAGCGCATCCTGCAGGCCGGTATGCGCGGTCTGCTCGTTGATCGTTTCGAGTTCGGCGCGCGCGTCTTCGAGCGAGCCCGCGACGCGCTCGCTCTGCTCGTGCGCGACCTGGATGCTGCGCTTCAGTTCGTCGATGCGGTTCGCCATGTTGCGCGCGGCAAAGCGCGCGTCGGTGGCGGCGCGGTCGAGATCACGCACGTCGCCGCGCGCGCTCGTGAGCGTTTCGTCGAGTGCTTCGAACGCAAGCTGATGATCCTCGAAGCGCGCCTGCAACTCGGCGAGTTCGCCGTCGTGACGCTCGAAATTCGCTTCCGATTCCGCGCGCAGCGCGCGCTGCTCGTCGATCTGCGCGGCGATCTCTTCGAGTTCCTCGCGAATCTGCGTGCTGCGCTGCGTGTAGCGCTCGTGCGCCTGGGTGAGCTTGAGCACGTCCATCTGCAACGCGTGGACACGCTGCGTCGCGCGCTCGGCCTGCTGGCGCGCGTCGCTCAGCGCCTGCGCGGCCTGCGTATGCGCGGCTTCGGCGCGGATCGCGGCGGCCTTTGCCTCGTCGGCGAGCAGCGCCTGCGCGCGCACCTGGCGGCCGAGGTTTTCGATTTCCTGCTGACGCGCGAGCATGCCGGCCTGTTCGGAATCGGCCGCATACAACTGCACGCCGACGCGCGTAACCACATGCCCCGCCTTGACGACGAACGCGCCGCCTTCCGGCAGTTGCGAGCGCATCGCAAGCGCCTGTTGCAGGTCGTCGGCGACGAACGTGAGGCCGAGCCAGTCGTTGAGCACCGCGCGGATGCCCGCATCGTCGATCCGCACGAGCGCCAGCAACGGCCGCAGCGCGGCCGGCGCGGCGGCCGCATGGCTGGCCGCCGGCGGCGCGTAGAAAGCGAGCTTGGCGGGCGGTGCGTCGGTGGCGAACGCCTTGACCCAGTCGAGGTTCGACACTTCGAGCGCGGCCAGACGCTCGCGCAGCACCGCTTCGAGCGCGGCTTCCCAACCCGCTTCGACGTGCAGCTTCTTCCACAGACGCGGCAGGCCGCCCAGTTCGTGCCTGTCGAGCCACGGCTGGATCTTGCCCTCGGTCTGCACGTTCTCCTGCAATTGCCTGAGCGCGGCGAGACGCGCGTCGAGCTGATGAATCTGCGCGCTTTCGGCCTGCACGCGCTCCTGCGCGGCGCGGCGCTCGGCATCCAGACGCGGCAGTGTTTCCTGCGCCTCGGCGAGACGGCCTTGCGCGTCGTGCAGAATTTCCTCGTGCTCGGCGAGCTGCATGCGCAACTCTTCGAGCTGCGCTTCGTCGGGCGCGCCGAGACCGCCCGCTTCCGATTTGAGCCGCTCGTGACGCTGCTGTAACTGCTGCAACTGCTGATCGGCATTGCGCTGATGCGCGGCTTCGAGCTTGAGCGCCTGCTCGGTTTGCGCGATGCCGCCGCGCTCGGTGTTCAGTTCGGCCTGCGCATCGCGCCAGCGCACTTCGAGCGCGGGCAGCGCGTCGTGCTTCGCGGCGGCGTCCTCTTCGGCGAGCGCGGCTTTTTCTTCGGCGACGGCCAGTTGCTCCTCGGCGTCGGCGATATCGTCCTGCGCCTTGCCGGCCTGCGCCTGCCACTGCTCGCGCTGCGCGGTCAGCGCGGCGATCTGCGCCTGCACGCGGTTGCGCGATTCGACGATGAAGCGGAGCTCCGCTTCGAGCCGGCTCACCTCGGCGTTGGCTTCGTAGAGCGCGCCTTGCGCGCCCTGCATCGCATCGCTCGCCGAATAGTGCGCGACGCGCAGCGTTTCGAGTTCCGCCTCGACTTCGCGCAGCTTCGCGGTTTGCGCTTCGAGGTCGATCTGCGCCTGTTCGATCGCGCGCTGCTGGCGCTGCTGCTCGCCGGCCGCCTCGTTCTTGCGCAGCAGCCACAGCAGACGCTGCTTTTCCTCACCGTCGCTTTGCAGCTCGCGATAACGCGTCGCGACGACCGCCTGCGCCTCGAGCTTTTCGAGGTTCGAGCCGAGTTCGCGGACGATGTCCTCGACGCGCGTCAGATTCTCGCGCGTGTCGTGCAGACGGTTCTCGGTCTCGCGGCGGCGTTCCTTGTACTTCGAGACGCCCGCGGCTTCTTCGAGGAACACGCGCAGCTCTTCGGGCTTCGCCTCGATCAGCCGCGCGATCATGCCCTGGCCGATGATCGCGTAGGCGCGCGGCCCGAGGCCCGTGCCGAGGAAGATGTCCTGGATGTCGCGGCGGCGCGCCGGCAGATTGTTGATGTAGTAGCTCGAGGTGCCGTCGCGCGTCAGCACGCGCTTCACGGCGATCTCGGCATACTGGCCCCACTGGCCGGCGGCGCGGCCGTCCGCATTGTCGAACACGAGTTCGACGCTCGCGCGGCTGCCGGGCTTGCGGGCAGTCGAGCCGTTGAAGATCACGTCCTGCATCGACTCGCCGCGCAACTCGGAGGCACGCGATTCGCCGAGCACCCAGCGCACGGCGTCGATGATGTTGGATTTGCCGCACCCGTTCGGCCCGACCACGCCAACTAACTGGCCCGGAACCTGGAAATGCGTGGGATCGACGAAGGATTTGAAGCCAGCGAGTTTGATCGAGGTCAGACGCACGGCGATTTCGCTGTTTGAAAAGGAGAAGTGATAGGTGGCTCGCGGCGCGGCACGGAGCGTTCGCCGCCGGGGCGGAACAGGCCGTGCATCCTCGCGATGCCTTCGCGATACGGGTGCCGGCTGCATGTGCTCGAGTACTCAGGTTCGAGCGCGCGCCGGCTAATGAGGGGGAATCATACCATCGCACGTGGACGATTCTTACCGCCTTCTACCGCCCCCGCGCTAGCCGGCACGGCCGTCGCAATCGTGATGGCCGTTGCGCTAGCCGGGCGCGCTCATGTCCGCGATGGCCGGATCGGGCGGCGCCGTCTTCGGGCGATGCACCCAACTGGAAAGCACCGAGGCCAGCACGATGCAGGCGCCGCCGGCCCATTCGCGCGGGCCCGGCACCTCGCCCGCGAAGAGCCACGCCGAAAGCGCCGTCACGACGAGTTCGAACAGCATGATGATCGACGCGCGATTGGCCGGCACGCGCGCGAGCCCGTATTGCACGAGCATATTGTTCGAGGCGAGCAGCAGACCGAGCCCGAGCACCAGTAACGCCACGGTGCCAAGATGGGCGCCGGCGGGCGGCGCCGGCATCGGCTCGAACAGCGCGGCGCAGGCACCGAGCAGCGCCGCGCCGCCGAAGATCGTCGCGGTGCGCATTTCGGGCTTCATGTCCGGCAGCACGCGGCTCGTCTTCAGGATCAGCACGTTGCTCATCGCGAAGCCCATGCCGCCCGCGAGACCCGCCCATTCGGCAGGATTGCCGGGCAGCGGAATGCCGAGCCGCGGCGACCACAGCATCGCCATCGCCCCGGCGAGCGACAGCGCGGCGAGCGCCGCGCCCGGCCACGTGAGCCGCTCATGCAGGATGAAGTGCGCGAACAGCGCGGTCCACGCGGGCGTCAGATAAAACAGCAGCAGCACGCGCATCACCTGGCCGTGGATCGCGCCCCAGACGAAGCCGAGATTCGTGATGCCCGCGGCAAGTGCGAGCGCGGGCAGCAGCCAGTGCCAGCGCACCGTTTTCAGCGCGCGGCGCCGCACGAGCAACACGAACAGGCAGCCGGCGCCGCTCGTGAGCGCGCTCGCGGCGCTGCCGGTCACGCCGAGCGCGGCCAGCATGCGCAGCGGATACCAGACCATGCCCCATACCGACGCGCCCAGCATGATCGCGAGGGTCGGCCAGCCGTTGCGAAGCCAGTTGCTCATACGGCGGGGCTCCGGGTGATTCGGCTGGCGGCGCGCCGGTTTCGTCCGGCGGCCTCGTGAATGGCTGCGTGCATTGCTGCGATTGCTGAGTACATGGCTGTTCCTGCGTGTTCTGTTGCGCGAACCGTAAGGGGTTCGCGACGTTCCTGTTGCGGCGCAAACCGTCCGCGCCCGTGAGCGCCCCGCTTTGCCCGCCGGCCGCCGCGCCGCCGACATGCCACGCTATAATCGGCGCTTCGCCGTCGCTGTCCATCGCGGCCTGCTCGCCGGGTGCATGAAACACGTTTTTTCATGCGCTGCCCGTCTTCCGGCGCGCGTGCCCGGCTTTCCATCCGTCCGCGTTCATCTTCGCCCAGGCCCGACCCGCTCGTGAATCCGCTACTCGACTCCCTTCAGACCTATCCGTTCGAAAAGCTGCGCGCGCTTTTCAAGGACGTCACGCCGCCGGCCGGCCTCGCGCACATCAGCTTCGGCATCGGCGAACCGAAACATCCGACGCCCGCGCTGATCCGCGAGGCCGTCGTGAATTCGCTCGGCGGCCTCGCCGCCTATCCGGCCACGCTCGGCTCGGCGCCGCTGCGCGAGTCGATCGCGCAATGGGTCGCGCGGCGCTATCACCTGCCGCCGCTCGATCCGGCCACCGAAGTGCTGCCGGTGTCGGGCTCGCGCGAGGCGCTGTTCGCGCTCGCGCAGACGGTGCTGAATCCGCGCCGCGATGCCAGCGGAGAGCCTGCGATCGTACTCTGTCCGAACCCGTTCTATCAAATCTACGAAGGCGCGGCGCTGCTCGGCGGCGCGCAGCCGTACTTCGTCAACAGCGACCCGGCGCGCAACTTCGCCTGCGACTACTCGACGGTGCCCGCCGAGGTCTGGGCCCGCACGCAACTGCTCTACGTCTGCTCGCCCGGCAATCCGACCGGCGCCGTGCTCACGCTCGACGACTGGCGCGAGCTGTTCGCGCTGTCGGACCGCTACGGCTTCGTGATCGCCTCGGACGAGTGCTACTCGGAAATCTATTTCGACGAAGCAAAACCGCCGCTCGGCGGCCTCGAAGCGGCCCACCAGCTCGGCCGCGGCTTCGAGCGCCTCATCATGCTGTCGAGCCTGTCGAAGCGCTCGAACGTGCCGGGCATGCGCTCGGGCTTCGTCGCCGGCGACGCGCAGATTCTCAAGGCCTTCCTGCTGTATCGCACGTACCACGGCGCGGCGCTCTCGACCGTGTTCCAGAGCGCGAGCGTCGCCGCCTGGAACGACGAGACGCACGTGCGCGAGAACCGCGCGAAATACCTGCAGAAGTTCACCACGGTTACGCCGATGCTCGCCGAGGCGCTCGACGTGCACCTGCCCGACGCCGCGTTCTACCTGTGGGCCAACGTCGAGCGCACCGGCCTCTCGGACACCGAGTTCGCCCGGCGCCTCTACGCCGACTATAATGTGACGGTCCTGCCGGGCTCGTTCCTTGCGCGCACCGCGCACGGCGTGAACCCCGGCCGCAATTTCGTGCGCCTCGCGCTCGTTGCCGATGTCGACGAATGCACCGAAGGCGCGCAGCGGATCGTCGAATTTTGCCGGTCGCTCGGCGGCCACTGAGTGCAGCCTGAGCCGCATCCCCTTCTTCAGACTTCAACCCTTCAGAAAATCACGCCTATGTCGCAACAACTTCAGCAGATCATCGACACCGCCTGGGACAACCGCGCCGAGCTGTCGCCGAAAGCCGCGCCCACTGAAGTGCGCGAAGCCGTCGCCCACGCGATCGAGCAACTCGATAAAGGCGCGCTGCGCGTCGCCGAAAAGAAGGACGGCGACTGGGTCGTCAACCAGTGGCTGAAGAAGGCCGTGCTGCTGTCGTTCCGCCTCGAAGACAACGCGCCGATGCCGGCCGGCGGCTACTCGCAGTTCTACGACAAGGTGCCCTCGAAGTTCGCGAACTACACCGCTGAAGACTTCGCGGCCGCCGGCTTTCGCGTGGTGCCGCCCGCGATCGCGCGCCGCGGCTCGTTCATCGCGAAGAACGTCGTGCTGATGCCGTCGTACACCAACATCGGCGCCTACGTCGACGAAGGCACGATGGTCGACACGTGGGCCACCGTCGGCTCGTGCGCGCAGATCGGCAAGAACGTGCACCTGTCGGGCGGCGTCGGCATCGGCGGCGTGCTCGAGCCGCTGCAGGCGAACCCGGTCATCATCGAAGACAACTGCTTTATCGGCGCGCGCTCGGAAGTCGTCGAAGGCGTGATCGTCGAGGAAAACTCGGTGATCTCGATGGGCGTGTACCTCGGCCAGTCGACCAAGATTTACGACCGCGAAACCGGCGAAGTCACGTACGGCCGCATTCCGGCGGGCTCGGTCGTGGTGGCGGGCAACCTGCCGTCGAAGGACGGCACGCACAGCCTGTACTGCGCGGTCATCGTCAAGAAGGTCGACGCCAGGACGCGCGCCAAGGTCGGCCTGAACGAGTTGCTGCGAGGCGACTGATGGCGCGCGGCAACAAAACCGTCGTCTACGGCATTCCGAACTGCGACACCGTGAAGAAAGCGCGCGTGTGGCTCGAAGAGCACGGCGTCGAGTTCGAGTTTCACGACTTCAAGAAGGCCGGCGTCACCGAGCCGCTCGTGCAGGACTGGTTGAAGGACGTCAAGCTCGACGCGCTGCTGAACCGCCGCGGCACGACGTGGCGCGGCCTGTCCGACGACATGAAGGCGGCTGCGGAAACGCAGCCGGGCGCCATTGCCTTGATGATCCACAAGCCGTCGGTCATCAAGCGGCCCGTGCTCGTCGTCAACGGGCGCGTGAAATCGCTCGGCTTTTCGGCGGACGACTACGCGGCGCTGTTTGCCTGAATGTGCTGGCGCTTGCCTCGGCTGCCCGAGGCTCACGCGCCATGTCCAGGCACAACCGGGCACCCGATAGTCGAACGCGCGGCCGCGCGCCGCGTCGTTCCAAGGCTGTTGCCGGCTGCGGTGAAACACCGCCAGCCGGCATTTTTTCATTTCAAAGTGGTTTGCACTGAATCCATGTCCGGCACCCTCGCCCTTACCGAACAACTGATCGCCCGCGCTTCCGTCACGCCCGACGACCAGCATTGCCAGCGTCTTCTGATCGAGCGCCTCGCCGCGCTCGGCTTCGAGCACGAGACGATCGAATCCAACGGCGTGACCAACCTGTGGGCCGTCAAGCGCGGCGTCGACGGCAGCGGGGGCAAGCTGCTCGCGTTCGCCGGCCACACCGACGTCGTGCCGACCGGCCCGCTCGAACAGTGGCACTCGGCGCCGTTCGAGCCGACCCAGCGCGACGGCAAGCTGTACGGCCGCGGCGCGGCGGACATGAAAGCGTCGATCGCGGGCTTCGTGGTCGCGAGCGAGGAATTCGTCGCGGCGCATCCTGCACACCGCGGCTCGATCGCCTTCCTCATCACAAGCGACGAGGAAGGCCCCGCCACCGACGGCACCGTCAAGGTGGTCGAAGCGCTGCAGGAACGCGGCGAGCGCATGGACTACTGCATCGTCGGCGAGCCGACGTCGAGCGTGCGTTTCGGCGACACGGTCAAGAACGGCCGACGCGGCTCGATGTCGGGCAAGCTCGTCGTCAAGGGCGTGCAAGGTCATATCGCCTATCCGCATCTGGCGAAAAACCCCGTGCATCTGCTCGCGCCCGCGCTTGCCGAACTCGTCGCCGAGCACTGGGACGAGGGCAACGAATACTTCCCGCCGACCACCTGGCAGGTCTCGAACGTCCACAGCGGCGCCGGTGCGACCAACGTGATTCCCGGCCATGCGGACGTGATGTTCAACTTCCGCTTCTCGACCGCCAGCACCGTCGAGGGACTGCAACAACGCGTGCATGCGATTCTCGACAAACACGACCTCGACTACGATCTGCACTGGACCGTGAGCGGCCTGCCGTTCCTCACGCCGCGCGGCGATCTGTCGAACGCGCTCGCGCAGGCGATCAAGGACGAAACCGGCGTGGACCCCGAGTTGTCGACCACCGGCGGCACCTCGGACGGCCGCTTCATCGCACGCATCTGCAAGCAGGTGATCGAGTTCGGGCCGCTCAACGCGAGCATCCACAAGATCGACGAACATATCGAACTCGCCCATATCGAGCCGCTGAAGAACGTGTATCGCCGCGTGCTCGAACAACTGATCGCGTAACGAGGGACCTACGATGACGCTGCCGTTTTCCACCGTTCGCGACCTGCTGCGCTACGCGGTGTCGCGCTTTAACGAGGCCAAACTGTCGTTCGGCCACGGCTCGGCCAATGCCTACGACGAAGCCGCTTATCTGGTGCTGCACACGCTGCATCTGCCGCTCGATCTGCTCGATCCGTTCCTCGATGCACGTCTGACCACGGCCGAAATCGACGCGCTGCTCAAGGTGATCGAGCGGCGCGCCGCCGAACGCGTGCCGGCCGCCTACATCACGCAGGAAGCGTGGATGCACGGCTATCGCTTCCACGTCGACGAGCGCGTGATCGTGCCGCGCTCGTTCATCGGCGAGCTGCTGCAGGACGGCCTGCAACCGTACGTGGAAGACCCCGAGCAGGTCGGCGCGGTGCTCGAACTGTGCACCGGCTCCGGCTGCCTCGCGATTCTCGCCGCGCACGCGTTTCCGAACGCCGATGTCGATGCGGTCGACCTGTCCGCGCCCGCGCTCGAAGTCGCGAGGCGCAATGTGGCGGACTACCACCTCGACGAGCGCATCGCGCTGTTCGAAGGCGATCTGTACGCGCCGCTCGCCGAGCGCCGCTACGATGTGATCATCAGCAACCCGCCGTACGTGAACGCCACCTCGATGCAGGCGCTGCCCGCCGAGTACAGGCACGAGCCAGAAATGGCGCTCGCGGGCGGCGCGGACGGCATGGACATCGTGCGCCGGATCATCGCCGAGGCACGCCACTGGCTGACCGACGACGGCGTGCTCGTGGTCGAGATCGGCAATGAGCGCGAGCACGTCGAGGCGGCATTCGGCGGGCTCGATCTCGTATGGCTGCCGACCAGCGCCGGCGACGACAACGTGTTCCTGATCCAGGCCTGCGACTTGCCGGTCTGAGCCTGACATGATGTCGGCTTGGCATCGCTCGGAGCCTCGCCCCGAGCCTGGTTTCAAGCCGAGTTTGGAGCCTGGTTTCATGCGGGGTTTTCAGGCAAGCTGGCAACGGTTTGCCGCCACGGTGCGCCGCATGGCGCGGCACGCCGGCCTGAAAGCGTTGCCCGGCCTATTCGCGGCATATCACGGAGCGGGCTCGCTACCCACTCCCGCGCCCTGAAACGCCGCGCTTCGCCCACTATTCGCGAGCTTATGCAATTCGACCTGCTTCACGTCGGCCCGCTGGTTGCCCTTGCCCATATTCTCGGCATCATCGCGGCCTGCCATGCGATTCTCCACACGCGCACCTCGCAAGGCGCGATTGCGTGGGCCGTGTCGCTGGTCGCGATGCCGTATCTGACGCTCATCCCCTACCTGTTTCTCGGCCGCAGCAAGTTCGCCGGCTACGCGGACGCGCGCCGCGTCGAGAACGAACTGCTGCGTACGCGCGCGCATCCACGGATATGGGACTCGCAGTCGTCGTCGGCGGGCGTGCCGACGCAGCAACTCGGCGCGCGGCTCGTGCAGTCGCTCACGCGTCTGGGCGGCATGCCGTTTCTGCCGGGCAACAGCGTACGCACGCTCGTCAACGGCACGGCGACCTTCGAGGCGATCTTCACGGCGATCGAAAACGCGCGCCGCTACGTGATCGTGCAATTCTTCATCGTGCGCGACGACGCGCTCGGCGACATGCTCAAGGACGCGCTGATCGCGAAGGCGCAACAAGGCGTGCGCGTCTATTTCCTGTACGACAGCATCGGCAGCTTCGATCTGCCGCATCGCTACATCGCGGCGCTGCGCGCGGCCGGCGTCGAGGTGCATCCGTTCGCGACGAACCGGCGCTTCGTCAACCGGCTGCAACTGAACTTCCGCAATCACCGCAAGATCGTGTCAGTGGACGGCGAGCGCGCGTTTGTCGGCGGTCATAACGTCGGCGTCGAATACCTCGGCGCGAAACCGCCGCTCTCGCCGTGGCGCGATACGCACATCGAGGTGCGCGGCCCGGCGGTCGCGAGCATCCAGTTCGTCTTTATCGAAGACTGGTACTGGGCCACGCAGCAACTGCCCGATTTCGACGTGCCGGCCGGCGTGCCCGCCGCCGTGTCAAGCGACGCGCCGGACCCGCCGGCCCCTGGCGCCGACTCCGCCGCGAGCGGCATGCACTGCCTCGTGATGCCGAGCGGCCCCGCCGACAAGCAGGAAACCTGTTCGCTCTTTTTCGTCGAGGCGATCAACGCGGCGCGCGAGCGGATCTGGATCACGACGCCCTATCTCGTGCCCGACGAAGCGGTGTTCTCCGCACTGCGGCTCGCGGTGCTGCGCGGCGTCGACGTGCGCATCCTGATTCCGAGCCGGCGCGATCATCTCGTCGTGTTCGCCGCCTCGAAACTCTACGCGTACGACTCGCTACGCGCGGGCATCCGCATCTTCCGCTATCAGCCCGGCTTCCTGCATCAGAAGGTCGTGCTGATCGACAGCGCGGCCGCCGCGATCGGCAGCGCCAATCTCGACAACCGCTCGTTTCGCCTCAACTTCGAAATCATGGTGCTGACCGTGGACCGCGGCTTCGCGCTCGAAGTCGAAACGATGCTGCTCGACGACTTCGCCGAGTCGCGCGAAATCGATCGCAGCGAGTACCGTCAGGCCGGCCCGCTGCGGCGCATGCTGATGCACGTGGCGCGACTCTTTTCGCCGATCCTGTAGCCCTCTCGTACCCAGCGACGCTCAAGCCGCGCGAATCGAGCAGCGAATCAAGTAGCCAATCGAGCCGCGAATCAAACCGCAAATCAAACCCTCAGCGCGCGACGGCACGCTCACAGCAGCGCTTCGATATCCTCGGTCATCGTCTCGGGCTTGGTTAGCGGCGCATAGCGCTTCACGACGTTGCCGTCGCGGCCGATCAGAAACTTCGTGAAATTCCACTTGATCGCCTCGAGGCCAAGCAGCCCGGGCGCTTCGCCGGTCAGATAGCGGAACAGCGGATGCGCGTTGGCGCCGTTCACCTCGATCTTGTCGAACATCGGGAACGTCACGCTGTAGTTCTTCTCGCAGAAGCTGCCGATCTGCGCGGCATCGCCCGGCTCCTGCTTGCCGAACTGGTTGCAGGGGAAGCCGAGCACCGCGAGCCCGCGTGCCGCGTAGGTGTCGTAGAGCTTCTGCAGGCCCGCGTATTGCGGCGTGAAGCCGCACTCGCTCGCGGTGTTGACGATCAGCAGAACCTTACCCTCATACGTCGCGAGACTCGCTTCCTCACCGCCGAGCGTGCGCGCCGAAAACGAATAGATCGATGTCATGTGCTCTCCCGTGAAAGCCGTCAGTCTATGCCAAAAGACACGCGAATACAGTCGGCCGGATGGCCGATGCCGGCTGCGCCGCGCATGACACGAGACGAACCGCGCGAGGCGGCGCGGCAATACGCGGCAACGCACAGCGATACGCGGCCGCCGCCCGGCGGCACACCGCGGCACGAGGCGAGCCCCATTGGCAAGCCCCGCCGCCGCGAATCGTCGCGGCCATGCGCCCGGTGCCACGCGGGGCAGTCTAAAATAGCGGTTTTCTTCAGCCGGCCACGTCGTGATCCGCTTCAATCAGTTCAGCCTCGCGCGCGGCACCAAGCCGCTTTTCGACAACACCACGTTCACGCTGAACCCCGGTGAAAAAGCCGGGCTCGTCGGCGCGAACGGCGCGGGCAAATCGACGCTGTTCGCCGTGCTGCTCGGCGAGCTGCACGCGGACGGCGGCGATTTCTCGATCCCGCCGACCTGGCGCATCGCGCACGTCGCGCAGGAAACGCCCGCCGTCGACAAAACCGCGCTCGCCTACGCGCTCGACGGCGACGCCGCGCTGCGCGACATCGAAGCGCGCATCGCCGCCGCCTCGGCGGCCCACGACGGCGCGGCCGAAGCCGAAGCGCACGCGGCGTTCGCCGACGCCGACGGCTACACCGCGCCGGCACGCGCCGAAGCGCTGCTGCTCGGCCTCGGCTTCACGCTCGACCAGACGCGCGAGCCGGTCAGCAGCTTCTCGGGCGGCTGGCGCATGCGGCTCAATCTCGCGCAGGCGCTGATGTGCCGCTCCGACCTGCTGCTGCTCGACGAACCGACCAACCACCTCGACCTCGACGCGATCGTCTGGCTCGAAGACTGGCTCAACCGCTATGCCGGCACGCTGATCGTGATCTCGCACGACCGCGAGTTTCTCGATTCGGTCTGCAACGTCACGCTGCATCTGGAAAACCAGCAGATCAAGCGCTATGGCGGCAACTACTCGCAATTCGAAGTGCTGCGCGCGCAGCAGATCGCGCTGCAACAGAGCGCGTATGAGAAGCAGCAGCGCACGGTCGCGCATCTGCAGAGCTATATCAACCGCTTCAAGGCGCAGGCCACCAAGGCGCGCCAGGCGCAAAGCCGCGTGAAAGCGCTGGAGAAGATGGAGCTGATCGCGCCCGCGCACGTCGCCTCGCCGTTCACGTTCGAATTCCGCACGCCCGACTCCGCGCCGAATCCGATGATGGTCATGGAAGACGTGCGCTGCGGCTATCGCGCCGAAGACGGCAGCGAGATTCCGATCGTCGAGCGCGTCATGCTGTCGATCCAGAACGGTCAGCGCATCGGTCTGCTCGGTGCGAACGGCCAGGGCAAGTCGACGCTCATCAAGACGCTCGCGGGCACGCTCGAATCGCTCTCCGGCCACGTGCGCGAAGGCAAGGGCTTGCGCATCGGCTACTTCGCGCAGCATCAGCTCGAAACGCTGCGCCCCGACGACACGCCGTTGCAGCATCTCGCGCGCCTCGCGCCCGATACGCGCGAGCAGGAACTGCGCGACTTCCTCGGCAGCTTCAATTTTTCCGGCGACATGGCGACCGCGAAGATCGCGCCGTTCTCTGGCGGCGAAAAAGCGCGCCTCGCGCTCGCGCTGATCATCTGGCAGAAGCCGAACCTGCTGCTGCTCGACGAGCCGACCAACCACCTCGACCTCGAAACGCGCCACGCGCTGACGATGGCGCTCGCGCAATTCGAAGGCACGCTGATTCTGGTCTCGCACGACCGCCATCTGCTGCGCGCGACGACCGACCAGTTCATGCTGGTCGCGAAGCACCGTCTGCAGGAGTTCGACGGCGATCTCGACGACTATCGCGACTGGCTCTTGCAGCATGCGGCCGAGCAGCGCGCGGCGCTGAAGGCGAATGCCTCGGGCGCGGCCGAGGCGGCGTCCAACGGCGCGGCAGGCAATGCCGACGGCAACGTCAATCGCAAGGAACAGCGCCGTCTCGAAGCGGAAACGCGGCAGAAGCTGGCGCATCTGAAAAAGCCGCTGCAAAGCCGTATCGCGAAGATCGAAAAGGAAATGGACGCGCTCAACGCGGAGAAAACGACGCTCGACGCCTTCGTCGCCGATCCCGCGAGTTACGAGCCCGAGCAGAAGAGCAAGCTGACGGACGCGATCCGCCGGCAGGCAGATGTGAATGCGCGCCTCGACACGCTCGAAGCCGAATGGCTCGAGACGCACGAGGAACTCGAACAGATCGGCTAGCGGCACGCAGCGCCGGGCCGCGCCGGCATCGATGGGAGCCTGGCCTTGTCATTCGCAACCTCATCGTCCACCTTATCGTCCACATCGGCGGCGGCCCCGGCGCTGCAAGGACTGCGCGTGCTCGACCTCACGCGTCTGCTGCCCGGCCCGGTGGCCGCGCTGCGGCTCGCCGAACTCGGCGCCGACGTGCTGAAAATCGAAGCGCCCGGCGCGGGCGACCCGACCCGCACGATGCTGCAATCGTCGGCTGACCGCGTCGCGGGACGGCCCGGCGCGTTCTACCGGATGGTCAATCGCGGCAAGCGCGAAACGCGCCTCGACCTCAAATCGGAGGCGGGGCGCCATGTGCTGCGCGCCCTCGCGGCCGACGCGGACGTGCTGATCGAGAGCTTCCGGCCCGGCGTGATGGAGCGTCTCGGCCTCGGCTACGAGACGCTGCGCGCGGCGAATCCGCGGCTCGTCTATTGCGCGATCAGCGGCTATGGCGCGAGCGGTCCGTTCGCGCAGCACGCCGGCCACGATCTGAATTACATCAGCTATGCGGGCGTGCTCGATCAGCTCGCCGCGCGCGACGGCACGCCGATCCTGCCCAACTTCCAGATCGCCGACCTGCTCGGCGGCGCACTCGCCGCCGTCACGCAGATTCTCGCCGCGCTCTGGCAGGTGGCGCGCGGCGGCGAAGGCCGCTTCGTCGATGTCTCGATGACGCACGCTTCGTATGCGCACAACGTCATCGCGCAAGTCTCGCTCGCCAACGAGGGCGCGGCGCCCGCCGCCGGCGCCGGCCTGCTCAACGGCGGCGTGCCCTGCTACAACCTGTATCGCACACGCGATGGCCGCTGGCTCGCGGTCGGCGCGCTCGAACTGAAGTTCTGGGAAACGCTGTGCATGGCGCTCGACCGGCCCGAATGGGCGACGCGTCACTGGAGTCTGGGTCAGGCGATCGGCGGTCCGGATGCGCTTGCGCTCACAGAGGAACTGGGCGCCGTGATCGGCACGCGCACGCTAGCGGAATGGATGCAGTCGCTCGAAGCGCTCGACTGCTGCGTGTCGCCGGTGTTGACGGCGGCCGAGGCCGCGCGGCATCCGCTGTTCGATCCGCAGGCGTATGCGGCGGCCGGCGATGGCCTGAACGGTAGCGATGAGGAAAACTTCGCGGGTTAGCGAGGATGCCGCCACGGCGGCTGCGCGACGGATTCCACGAGAATCAAATGCGCGGCCTCGCGCAATACCGCAATACCGCAATACGATGGACCTCGGCGGCCGTCGCATGACGAGAACAAACGCATCAGGCAAGGCGCGGAAAACAAGCTTGAAATACAAACGTGCAAAAGAGGCGTGCAGACCCCACGCTCAACGCCGCACCACCGTCTGTCTCGGCAGCGTCTGACGCGGCGACTTCTCGTCGTCGTACAGCAGATGCTTGCGGCCTTCCACATGGCGGCTGATCGTGGCGCGCACCTCGGCGGGCGTCACGTCCTCGGCCACCACCCGCCGCGATATCTGCCCCGCCGTGTCGATCCATTCGACGATCCGGCAGGCGCCGCCCCAAGGCTGGTGAATCGGTGCGGAGACCCGGCAACCACGCACCTGGATAGAACGCTCTGCTGCGGTTTCATGTGACTGTTTCAAAGCGCGATCCTTTTTTCGGGCATCAGAAGAGACATAGACCCTTACAGCTTAGAAAAAAGGCGTGGCGGCCAGGTTACAGCCAGGAACGAGATATTTACCGTGCATTACGGCATGCAAGGCGCACCCACGGCGCCCGCGCGCCGCAAGTCCCTGTTTATTCGAGCGTGCGGACCCGATCGATGGCCTGTTCGATCCGTTCGACCGCAACGACCTGTAAGCCTTCGATCGGCTGTTTCGGCGCGTTGGCCTTCGGTATCACCGCGACCGAGAAACCGAGCTTGGCCGCTTCCTTCAGACGCTCCTGGCCGCGCGGCGACGGCCGGATCTCACCGGCGAGGCCCACTTCGCCGAACACGACGAGCCCCTTCGGCAGCGGCTTGTTGCGCATCGACGAATGGATCGCGAGCAGCACCGCGAGGTCGGCGGCGGGCTCGGTGATCTTCACGCCGCCCACCGCGTTGAGGAACACGTCCTGATCGAAACAGGCGATGCCCGCATGCCGGTGCAGCACCGCGAGCAGCATCGCAAGCCGGTTCTGTTCGAGGCCGACCGCGAGACGCCGCGGATTCGGCGCGTTAGCCGCATCGACGAGCGCCTGCACCTCGACCAGCAGCGGCCGCGTGCCTTCCTGCGTGACCAGCACGCACGAGCCCGGCACCGACTGCTCGTGCTGCGACAGGAACAACGCCGACGGATTCGCGACGCCGCGCAAGCCGCGCTCGGTCATCGCGAACACGCCGAGTTCGTTGACCGCGCCGAAGCGGTTCTTGATCGCGCGCACGAGGCGATACGACGAGTGCGTGTCGCCCTCGAAGTACAGCACCGTATCGACGATATGTTCGAGCACGCGCGGGCCCGCGAGCGCGCCTTCCTTGGTCACGTGGCCGACCATGATGATCGTCGTGCCCGACTGCTTGGCGATGCGCGTCAGTTGCGCCGCGCATTCGCGCACCTGCGCGACCGAGCCCGGTGCCGATGTCAAGGCATCCGAATAGACGGTCTGGATCGAGTCGATCACGGCGACGTCGGGACGCTGCTCGGCGATCGTCGCCTGAATCTTTTCGAGCTGGATTTCCGCGAGCAGTTGCAGCTCGCTCGCGGTCGAACCCGGTTCGAGCAGCGAGAGCCGTTGCGCGCGCAACGCGATCTGCGCGCCGGACTCTTCGCCGCTGATATACAGTGCGCGTTTGTGCGCGGCGATTTCCGCGAGCGCTTGCAGCAGCAGCGTCGATTTGCCGATGCCCGGATCGCCGCCGATCAGCACCACGCCGCCCGGCACGAGACCGCCGCCGAGCACGCGGTCGAATTCGCTGACGCCGGTCGTGAAGCGCGGCACGTCGGATGCTTCGATGTCCGCGAGACGGCGCACCGGCGTGCTCTTCGCGAGCGACTGGAAACGATGCGTGGCCGGCCCCTCGGCCACCGATTCGACGAGCGTGTTCCACGCCTGACACGACGGGCATTGGCCCGACCACTTCGGCGATTGCCCGCCGCACTCGCTACAGATGTACAACGTCTTTGCTTTCGCCACGCGTTACTCCGCACGGACCGGCACACGCTGCGCGACCGCGCACATGAGCTCGTAGCCGATCGTGCCGCAGGCCTGCGCGACGTCGTCGATCGGCAAGGCGGTGCCCCATAGCTCGACGCGCGAGCCGATGTTGGCGGTCGGCACCGGCGTGAGGTCGACCGTCAGCATGTCCATCGAGACGCGCCCGACGATCCGCGTGCGCACGCCGTCGACGATCACCGGCGTGCCTTCCGGCGCGACGCGCGGATAGCCGTCCGCGTAACCGCACGCGACCACGCCGATACGCATGGCGCCGCGCGCGGTAAACGTCGAACCGTAGCCGACCGAATTGCCCGCGCTCAGCGTCTGCACGGCGATCAGTTCCGAGGCGAGCGTCATCGCGGGCTGCAGGCCGGTGCTCTCGATCGCGGCCGTCACGCCCGAGGGCGACGCGCCGTACAGGATGATGCCGGGGCGCACCCAGTCGAAATGCGCTTCCGGATGCCAGAGCGTGGCCGCCGAATTCGCGAGGCTGCGCGCGCCGGCAATGCCTTGCGCGCCGCGCTCGAACGCTTCCATCTGATGCGCGATGCCGCGCTCGGCGTCGGCGTCGGAGAAATGGGTCATCAGCGTGATCTGGCCGACGCCCTGGCAGGCGCGCGCGCGCTCCCATGCGGCACGGAATTTCTCGACCGTGTAGCCGAGCCGGTTCATGCCGGTGTTCATCTTCAACTGGATGTTGACCGGTTTGGACAGGCGCGCCATTTCGAGCATGCGCAACTGCTCGTCCGAATGCAGCGCGGTGGTCAGGCTGTAGCGGTCGATCACGTCGATATCGGTCGGTCGGAAAAAGCCTTCGAGCAAAAGAATGGGGCCCGCCCAGCCCAATTCACGCAACTTCACCGCTTCTTCGAGGTCCAGCAACCCAAAGCCGTCCGTTGCGCGCAAGCCCGGAAACACGCGCGCGAGGCCATGTCCGTACGCGTTTGCCTTGACGACGGCCCAGATTTTGGACTTCGACGCATAACGCCGGGCGACGGCGAGATTATTGGCGAGAGCGGCGGTATGTATCGTGGCTGAGAGGGGGCGCGGCATGGGATTTTTTCGTAAAGACACTTGCGAATCAGCGGCTTACCTGGCGTTTTCGGCGCTCGGCGGCCCGCTGGGCGGTGCGATCAAGGATTCTGCTAGTCCGAATCCAGCTATTTTCGTGATATAAAGCCGTGCGCACAACCCATTTCGATCGGCATAAGCCCGGACGCACTGCAAACGGCCGGGGCGGACAGACCGCAGCGAGGACAGCATCGCATCAGATGAAAAAAGGTTTTTACACCATCATGGCCGCGCAGTTTTTTTCGTCGCTGGCCGACAATGCGCTTCTGATCGCCGCTATCGCACTGCTGAAAGATCTTCACGCTCCGAACTGGATGACGCCGCTGCTCAAGCTGTTCTTTGTGCTGTCGTACGTCGTTCTTGCCGCCTTCGTCGGCGCCTTCGCCGACTCCCGTCCGAAAGGGCGCGTGATGTTCGTCACCAACACCATCAAGGTTCTCGGCTGCATCACGATGCTGATGGGCGCGCATCCGCTCATCGCCTACGGCATCGTCGGCTTCGGCGCGGCGGCCTACTCGCCCGCCAAATACGGCATCCTCACCGAACTGCTGCCGCCTGACCGGCTCGTCGCCGCGAACGGATGGATCGAGGGCACCACGGTCGGCTCGATCATTCTCGGCACCGTGCTCGGCGGCGCGCTGATCAGTCCGCATATCGCCGCGCCCATCCTGCACCTGCGCATTCCCACCGTGAACACGCCCTCGGAAGCCGCGATGCTCGTCATCATGGGCATCTACGTCATCGCGGCGCTCTTCAATCTGCGCATTCCCGATACCGGCGCGCGCTATCCGAAGCAGGAACACGGGCCGATCCGCCTCATCACCGATTTCGCCGACTGCTTTCTCGTGCTGTGGCGCGACAAGCTCGGACAGATTTCGCTCGCGGTCACGACGCTGTTCTGGGGTGCCGGCGCGACGCTGCAATTCATCGTGCTGAAGTGGGCCGAGGTGTCGCTCGGCATGTCGCTGTCCGAAGCGGCGATCCTGCAGGCGGTGGTGGCGGTCGGCGTCGCGGGCGGCGCGATCTTCGCGGCCTCGCGCGTGCCGCTGAAGAAGTCGCTCTCGGTGCTGCCGGTCGGCATCATGATGGGGATCGCCGTGATGCTGATGGCGTTTTATACGCGCGATCTGTTCCCCTCGCATTGGGGCATCTATTTCGGCCGCATGCACATGCCCGGCTATCTGATCGTCGCGTATCTCTTCCTGATGCTCGTCGGCGGTCTGTCGGGCTTCTTCGTCGTGCCGATGAACGCGCTGCTGCAGCATCGCGGGCACGTGCTGCTGTCGGCGGGACACTCGATCGCCGTGCAGAACTTCAACGAGAATCTCTCGGTGCTCGTGATGCTGTGCCTGTACGCGGTGCTCGTGTGGCTCGACGTGCCGGTCGCGGCCGTGATCGTGCTGTTCGGCACCTTCGTCTGCCTGATGATGTGGCTCGTGATGCGGCGCCACCAGGCAAACCAGCGCGCGTTCGATTCGGTCGCGCTGATCGGCGAAGCTAAACACTGAGCCAGCGCTGAACAGGCGCTGGCCCCCCGGGCCGGCCGCGTGTTTCGTTCCGCGAGCCGGCTGTTTCGACGATGCGCATGCGCTCCCCGCGCGCGCGCCTTCTTCCTCGCCTGACCATGACTCAACCGATTCCCAATGTGCTGACGATCGCCGGTTCCGACTCCGGCGGCGGCGCCGGCATCCAGGCCGATCTGAAGGCTTTCTCCGCGCTCGGCGCCTATGGCGCGAGCGTCATCACCGCATTGACCGCGCAGAACACGCGCGGCGTGAGCGCGATTCATGCACCGGACCCGGGCTTCGTCAGTGCGCAGCTCGACGCGGTGTTCGACGACATCCGCATCGACGCGGTGAAGATCGGCATGCTCGCGAACGCGCCGATCGCGCGCGCGGTCGCCGATGCGTTGCGCCGTCACAAGCCGAAGCACATCGTGCTCGACACGGTGATGATCTCGAAGAGCCATCACGCTTTGCTACTGCCCGATGCGGTCGCGGTCGTGCGCGACGAACTGCTGCCGCTCGCCGATCTGCTGACGCCGAATCTGCCGGAAGCGGCCGCATTGCTCGGCATGCAGCCCGCCACCGACGAAGCCGGCATGACCGGCCAGGGCGAAGCGCTGCGCGCGCTCGGCGCGCGTGCGGTGCTGATGAAGGGCGGCCACCTGAGCGCGGCGGACAGCCCCGACTGGCTCGTGCAGGCCAGCGGCGCCTTGCGTCTCGGCGGGCCACGCGTGCCGGTGAAGAATACGCATGGGACGGGCTGCACGCTGTCGTCGGCGATTGCGGCGCTGATTCCGCAGCGTGGCGATCTCGCAAGCGCGGTGGCCGATGCGAAGGTTTATCTGACCGGCGCGTTGCAGGCGAGCGACCGTCTCGAAGTCGGTCACGGCGTGGGGCCGGTGCATCATTTTCACCGCTGGTGGTGAGGGATTTATCGTTGCGCGTGTGCGCAGATGCGTGCGTATGCGCCTGTGTTCGCGATGCGTCGCAAACTCGATCGCGATCGCACGCCGCGAATGCCGCACTACTGCCGCACGACTGCGTTGCGGCTATTGCATGGCGTAATGCCGCGCCTGCTCGGGCCAGTCGTCGGGCACGATAAAGCCGCGCGAGCGTTCGAACAGATGGCCGGCCCCGTCTTCGACGAACGCGGCGACCATCACCGGGCTGTGTTGATGCGAAGTCTGTACGGCGAGCGTAGGCGCATCGACGTATGACGCGCGTTCGTCGTCGCCCTGCTCTTCCAGAGCCGCTACGCGTCGCGGCGCAAGCCATTCCAGTCGCGGCAAGACCCGCCAGATCCGCGCATGCGCCGCCGCGAACCCGAGCCAGTCGCCGCGCGTGACCCACCAGCCCCGCCCATGCGCGGGATCGAGCTCGAGCGGATCGAGCGGTGTCTCGCCATGCCGGTAAAACAGCCAGCCTTTGACGAACATCTGCGGCGTCCACGGCCCCGCATAACCGGCCAGCACGAACTCCTCGCGCGCGCTCAACGGCAACTGATGATTGAGCAGATGCGCGAGCTTGATGTCGAAGCGGTCTTTCAGATTGGGGCCGACGTAATCGGCGAGACGTCCCGCCTGCGCTTCGCGCGCGGCTCCCGCGTGCAGGTAGCACTTCACCGCCAGTTCCCAATGCAGCCGCGCGCCTTCGTGCGTCTGCACGAGAAAATCGCATTCGCCGAGCGTGACGCCTGCGCGCCGCAACGGCACGCCCGCGGCGACGAGTTGCGCGGCCGGCCCATGCTGCAGAAACCAGCCAAGCAACCGCTCGGCATAGCGGCCCAGGCGCGTGATGCGCGTCGCCGAGAGATCGCGATGGAGCGGCTCAGGCGCGGCATCGAGCGCGCGCAGCCAGGCGACGGTCGCCTGCCGTTGCTGCGGCGTTTCGACGGGATTCGCCAGCACGCCGACCGGCAATTGCGGACGCAACAGATCGGGACTCAGCAGCAACCACGCGAGATCGCGCACGGCGGGGTCGCGCAACGGATCGTTGTGCGAGGGAGCGGCGGCTATGTCGGGTGACGACTCGGATGACGAGTGGAGTGGCGCGCTGGATTGCGGCGCGGATGGCGCGACCGCTTGCGCGTGCGTGTGAGCGTGCGCCTTGCCAGGTTCTTCAACGCTCACATCGGGACGCTCATCAGGCCACACCCCGAGCAGCGTATCGAGCAGCCCGGCGCGAGAGATCGGCGCGGCGGCATCGTGCGCCGCCGGCCCCTCGGGCGTCGTCACTTCGGCTCGTTCGACGGCGCGCCGCCGCCCGCGAGCCACGTATCGCGCGCGAGGCACAGATCCGCCCAGGCCTTCGCCTTGTCGGGCAGGCTGCGCAGCAGATACGCGGGGTGGTACGAGACGATCACCGGCACGCCCTCGTACCGATGCACGCGGCCGCGCAGCGACGAAATGCTGGCCTCGGTCTTCAGCAGGCTTTGCGCGGCGAAGCGGCCGAGCGCGACGATCAGCTTCGGCTTGACGAGCGCGACCTGGCGCTGCAGATACGGCTCGCAACGCGCGACTTCGTCCGGTTGCGGATTGCGGTTGCCGGGCGGACGGCACTTGATCACGTTCGCGATATAGACGTTGGTGCCGCGCGCCAGCGCGAGCGAACGCAGCATGTTGTCGAGCAGCTTGCCCGCCTGGCCGACGAACGGCTCGCCAAGGCGGTCCTCGTTCTCGCCCGGCGCTTCGCCGACCAGCATCCACTCGGCGTTGCGATCGCCGACACCGAACACCGTGTTCGTACGCTTCTCGCATAGGCGGCACGACTCGCACGCGGTGACGCGCTCGCTCAGCGCGTCCCAGTCGAGCGTGTGGACGGCAGGCAGTGCGGGAGCGTTGCCGCGGGCTTCAACGGGTTCATGAGCGGATTCACTAGCACGCGAATGCGCGGGCAGATCGTCGAACCACGCGAAGTCGTCGTCGGGAGGAGCGTCGAAGTTGGGCGGCGCGGGAGAATAGGCTGGCGGTTGCGCCCGCTGTTGCTCCTGCTGACGTGCTCGCGATTGTGCGGGTTCGCGATGCGCTGCGGCTTCGTCCTGCTGAGCGGGTTCGCGTCGGGCTGCGGTCGTATCCTGCTGAGCGGGTTCGCGTCGGGCTGGCGATGGCTCGCCCCGATCCGCCGACGCGTGCATCGCTTCGGGCATGGTCCGCGATGCGGGCTCCGCTCGACGCTCATCGCGCTCATTGCGCACGTCGCCCCGCATCGATTGCAACTCGTCCGCGCGCTCCCGGGCGGCGCGATCGTCGGAGCGATGGCGTGGATCTTCCGCCAGCATCGCTTCGTCGCGCTCCTCGGGCGCACGCCGTTCGCCTTGCGCCTGAGCCTGAGTTTGACCCGCCGGCACATCCTGCTCGCGCGCCCTAGCATGCACGCTCTCGCCCCCTTCGTCCCGCGGTGCGTGCGCGCCCCCGGCATCACCGAGTCCGACAGCCGCCTCGCCCGCCGGCTGCCGCGCCGCCATGCCGCGCCGCACCCACAGCGGCGCGAGTCCGAATTCTTCGAGTACCGATTCATGCAGCGCCATCTTCGCCCTCCGTGGCAAACGAAAGACGCATCACGATCGCGTCCTCCCGGCCGCGATGCCGCGCCGGATAATAGTTCTTGCGCCGGCCGATCGACGCGAAGCCGAAACGTTCGTACAGCCGGATCGCCCGATGATTCGACGGCCGCACTTCGAGCAGCAGGCCCTCGAGTCTTTCGGCGCGCGTGATGCGCACCGCCTCGCGCAGCAGCGCAAGGCCCGCGCCCGCGCCTTGCACCTGCGGCGCGACGCATAGATTGAGCAGATGCATTTCGTCGACGACCGGCATCAGCACGCAATAGCCGAGCAGCGTCCCCGTCACGTGTCGCAGACAAACGCCGAAATAACCGTTGCGCAGCGAATCGCCGAAATTGCCGCGGCTCCACGGAAACTCGTAGGCGAGCTTCTCGATCGCGGCGACTTCGTCGAGATCGCTTTCGGTCATCGGCGACATGTAGCGGTCCGCGAGCAGCACGCCGCTCATCGCCGCGCCTCGCCGTGCGGCGCCTGTGCGGACGCGCCGCCGTCGGGCGCGTTCCCGGCGGTCTGCGCCGCTTGCCCTGCCTGTGCCGCCGCTTTGGCCGCCTTTTCGGCGACGCGCTCGGCCGTGGTCTGCGCGACCTTGTCGCGCACGTATTCGGGCGCGGCCTGATCGGCAGGCACCGTGCGGCCGGCGTGAAACGCGCGCAGCGCCGCGTAGGCGAGCGGCAACGCATGCGGCAGCGCCTCGCCGTCGACCGTCCGTGCGGCGACCACGGCCGGCAGCCGCGCACCGAACGCCGCAGCCGCGTTGCCGGCGAGCGTGAACGGCGCGTCGGGCAGCACGAGCCGCTCGGGCGCATCGAGCGATGCCGTCTGCACGACGCGCCATTCGTGTTGCGCGTCATCCCACGCGTAGTCGGCCCAGTAAATTTCGTCCATGCGCGCGTCGAGCGCGGCGAGCACGCGCGTCACCGAAGGATCGCGCAGACGCGCGCTTTCGGCACACGCGAGCAGGGTGCCGATCGGCACGACCGGCAGATTCAGGCCGAACGCGAGGCCTTGTGCGACGCCGGTCGCGGTACGCAGACCGGTGAACGAGCCGGGACCGGCACCGAACGCGATCGCGTCGCAGTCCGCGAGCGCGAGGCCGGCTTCGGCGAACAGCTCGCGGATCGCGGGAAGCAGCCGCGTGCTGGAGACCGCGCCGGTCCGTTCGTGGCGCACCCAGACGCGGGGTTCGGCAGTGAGCCGGCCAGTGGTATCGACGCTCGCGGACACGAGCACCGCCGAACAGAATTCGGTCGAAGTATCGAGGGCAAGGAGCACTGTTTGAGTCATGGACCGTATTGTAATCGGCGCCGTGCACGGGGATGGTGGTTTGCGGCCTCGCGGCGCGCGCGGGCCGGGTGGTCGCGTGGCCGCCGCTGCTCGCTACCCGCCACCCGCCGCTTGGTGTCGCTTGGTGCCCCTTGCCCCGTTGCCCCTCGGTATCGCCCTCGCGCGCCTTGCCGCCGCTTGCCGCCCCCCGCCGCCGTTTGGAATAAGCCCTCGGCCCCGCGGCCGCACTCAATTGTTATGATTTTCGGCCGATCCCATCCACGCCCGCCCAGCGGGCCACACGACCATGACCGACATCGATACCCAGTTCGCCCAGGCCCAGCAAGACGTCAAGCAGTTGCCCGAGCGCCCCGGCAATCTCACGCTGCTGCGTCTTTATGCGCTCTTCAAGCAGGCCAGCGAAGGCGACGTGCACGGCGACAAGCCGGGCTTCACCGACATCGTCGGCAAATACAAGTACGACGCATGGGCCGCGCTCCAGGGCACCGCGCAGGACGCTGCGAAGCAGCAATACGTCGAGCTCGTCGAATCGCTGAAGAGCGGCGCGGCGGCCTGACACACCAGCGGCCTCAACGAGAGCCGCGAAATCGCCGCAACAAGGCCGCCCGACCGGGAAAAACGGCCTCGCGGCGATTCCCGAACCGCGAACGCCACGCCCGGCCGACTCACCCGCCCTACCCGTTCCGGCACACTTTTCCGATCAGACGATTCCGAATAGTGGCGCAGTGCAGCAAATACCTATATAATGCGGCCTGCACTTCATCGCTAGTGCTGCTTTCCCGAGCGGCTCTGGCGACGCAGCGCCTCGTAGCGTTTAGCTCCAATCCAGTTTAGAACCTGTCCCCTCCTGCCTGGCCCTCTACGGGCGTCAAGTCCAAGGCTGGCGGCACGCCATGTCGGCATGTCGCATCCGATACAGCTTCTAACGAAAAGCTCGCCTTCATTGCTGCGAGCTGCCCCCGTTTTTCGATTTGCTCGCTGCTTCTTTGCTCGCTGAATCCGACGACTTGGGTATGCCGATTGGCGTTGACGTTTTAACTCCCTGAATTTCCCAGGATCGTTTTCAAGGATTCACATGACTTCGAGCAATTCCTCCGCCAGCCCGTTGAACGCCATCGCCGACGAAGCACTCGGTCTTACCCCCGAGGCTCCCGTCGCGGCCGCTCCGGCTGACGCCAAACCGACCTTCGCGTCGCTCGGCCTGTCCGCGGAAGTCGTCTCCGCGCTGACCGCCGCCGGCTACGAGCACCCGACGCCAGTGCAGCAGCGCGCGGTACCGGCCGGCATCGCCGGCCGCGATCTGCTGGTGTCGAGCCCGACCGGCTCGGGCAAGACCGCCGCCTTCATGCTGCCCGCCATCGAGCGTTTCGCGCAGCTGCAAAAGACCCAGGCGAACCAGCCGCGCGAACCGCGCCCGGCCGACGGTGGCCGCGGCCGCCGTCCGCAGCCGGTCGCGCGTCCGACCATGCTGGTGCTGACCCCGACCCGCGAACTCGCGATGCAGGTCACGACCGCCGCCGCCACCTACGGCAAGCACCTCAAGCGCCTGCGCACCGTCAGCATTCTCGGCGGCGTCGCCTACGGCCAGCAGCTGATGCTGCTCGCCAAGAACCCCGAAATTCTCGTCGCCACGCCGGGCCGTCTGATCGACCACCTCGAGCGCGGTCGCATCGATCTGTCGCAACTGCAGATCCTCGTGCTCGACGAAGCCGACCGCATGCTCGACATGGGCTTCATCGACGACATCGACACGATCGTCGCCGAAACGCCGGCCACGCGTCAGACCATGCTGTTCTCGGCCACGCTCGACGGCAAGATCGGCTCGCTGACCGGCCGTCTGCTGAAAGACCCGGAGCGCATCGAGATCGTCCAGCGCATGGAACAGCGCACCAACATCGCGCAAACCGTCCACTACGTCGACGACCGCGATCACAAGGACCGTCTGCTCGACCATCTGCTGCGCGCCGAAGGCCTCGACCAGGCCATCGTCTTCACGGCCACCAAGATGGACGCTGATCAGCTCGCGGGCCGTCTGGCCGACGCCGGTTTCGAATCGGCCGCGCTGCACGGCGACCTGCCGCAAGGCGCGCGTAACCGCACGATCCGCGCGCTGCGCGAGCGCCGCGTGCGCGTGCTGGTGGCGACCGACGTCGCCGCTCGCGGTATCGACATCCCCGGCATCACGCACGTGTTCAACTACGACCTGCCGAAGTTCGCCGAAGACTACGTGCACCGTATCGGCCGTACCGGCCGCGCGGGCCGCTCGGGCGTCGCGGTGAGCCTCGTGCATCATGCGGAACAGGGTGCGCTGAAGCGCATCGAGCGCTTCGTGCGCACGCCGCTGCCGGTCAACGTCGTCGAAGGCTTCGAGCCGCGCAAGGCGCCGCCTTCGGGCAACGGCCGTCCTGGCTTCGGCGGCCGCGGCCGTCCGGGCGGCAACGGCCGGCGCTTCGGCAACGGTTCGGGCAAGCCCGGCGGTTACGGCAACGGCGGCTCGCGCAACGGTAACGGCAATGGCAATAGCAACGGCAACAGCTGGGGCAACCGGTCGGCCGGCGGCGGCTCGCGCGAAGGCTACGGCGGTTCGCGCGACGGCGGCTACAACGGCTCGCGTGACGGCTACGGCGCGCGTCGCAACGACGGTCCGCGTACGGCGCGCCGTGGCGGCTAAACAGGCGGGCTGAGCGTCGTTGATCGCGGCGCGGCGTGTTTCGAAAGAACCCGCCCGCGTTTGCCGTTCAGGACACGCAGCAGGACCCGGACAGCGCCCCGCTGTCCGTCGGTCCGGAAAAACCGGTGCTCAGGCACCGGTTTTTTTTCGTCTATCGCTCGCCACCGAAAATTTCACGATATGAAAAAATTTTTTGTGTCGTAAAAAATCATGCTGCAAGGCACAAGACGGCCTATTGCAATAGGGGAAATATCGTTTCTCAATACGAAATTACAAGTTCAATGCATTGATTTTATTGAAAAATAAATATTGGAAAAACGCTTTGCGGTGCCTGTTGCGCGACCTTCGATTTGCCTAGACTCTTATATAAGACTTCACGAAACAGAACGCCCAGCCGGGCCCGACGCTTCGAGAAGACAGAGTCACCCATCCCCCATAACAGGCCTAGAAGGAGCACATCATGACCATGACCCGCGAACAGCAAGTGCAGCAACTCAAGCAGCAATGGGAAACCGATCCGCGCTGGAAGGGCGTCAAGCGCACCTACTCGGCCGAAGACGTGGTGCGTCTGCGCGGCTCGGTGCAGGTCGAGCACACGCTCGCGAAGCGCGGCGCGGAAAAGCTGTGGGCCGCCGTGAACAACGAGCCGTTCGTCAACTCGCTCGGCGCGCTGACCGGCAACCAGGCAATGCAGCAGGTCAAGGCGGGCCTCAAAGCGATCTATCTGTCGGGCTGGCAGGTGGCGGGCGATGCGAACGTGGCCGGCGAAATGTACCCGGACCAGTCGCTGTATCCGGCCAACTCGGTGCCGCTCGTCGTGAAGCGCATCAACAACACGCTGACGCGCGCCGACCAGATCCAGTGGTCGGAAGGCAAGAACCCCGGCGATGAAGGCTACGTCGATTACTTCGCGCCGATCGTGGCCGACGCGGAAGCCGGCTTCGGCGGCGTGCTGAACGCGTTCGAACTGATGAAGGCGATGATCGAAGCGGGCGCCTCGGGCGTGCACTTCGAAGACCAGCTCGCTTCGGTCAAGAAGTGCGGCCACATGGGCGGCAAGGTGCTCGTGCCGACCCGAGAAGCCGTCGCCAAGCTGACCGCCGCGCGTCTCGCCGCCGACGTCTCGGGCACGCCGACCGTGCTGCTCGCCCGCACCGACGCGGAAGCCGCCGACCTCGTGACCTCGGACATCGACGACAACGACCGCCCGTTCCTGACCGGCGAGCGCACCGTCGAAGGCTTCTACCGCACGCGGCCGGGTCTCGAACAGGCGATCTCGCGCGGCCTCGCCTACGCGCCGTACGCCGACATGATCTGGTGCGAAACCGGCAAGCCGGACCTCGAGTTCGCGAAGAAATTCGCCGACGCGATCCACAAGGAGTACCCGGACCAGCTGCTGTCGTACAACTGCTCGCCGTCGTTCAACTGGAAGAAGAACCTCGACGATGCGACGATCGCGAAGTTCCAGCGCGAACTCGGCGCGATGGGCTACAAGTTCCAGTTCATCACGCTGGCCGGCTTCCACGCGCTGAACTACTCGATGTTCAACCTCGCGCACGGCTATGCCCGCAACCAGATGACCGCCTTCGTCGAAATGCAGCAGGCGGAATTCGCGGCGGCCGAAAAGGGCTTTACGGCCGTGAAGCACCAGCGCGAAGTCGGCACCGGCTACTTCGACGCGGTGACGCAGACGGTCGAGCGCGAAGCCTCGACGACCGCGCTGCACGGTTCGACCGAAAACGAGCAGTTCTTCGACAAGAAGGTGGCCTGAGGCTCACCCGCCGCGAAGTCGAAGCAGCGGGCCACGCGGACCGGGCGGTGTCGCCGGTCCCATGCGTGGCCCGGGAATGGCCCTGGAATCGCAGCAACGATCGGCAAACGGCAGGCGGCAGGCGGCTCCGTCAGAGAGCCGTCGCCAGAGGGAGGGACCGCGACGCCGGGGGCCGACAGTCGAGCCGAAGCCGGCCCGCAACCGGCTCCCGGCGGCCGGGGCACGACAAGACAGAAAAATTCCGCAGGAAAAAATCTCGCAGCAGGGGGAAATCCGCACAGCGCATCGTGCGGCAACAAGAAGCGCGCCGGCCTTATCGCTGGCGCGCTTTTTTTTCGACGCCGGCACAACGTTCAACGCGATATTCAGCGATACACGATCACCGGAATCTTCGTGTGCGTGAGCACCCGTTGCGTTTCGCTGCCGATCAGCAGGCTGCCGAGCCCGCGCCGCCCGTGCGAGGCCATGAAGATCACGTCGCAGCCGCCCTGCTCGGCCGCCTCGATGATGCCGAGGTAAGGCGCCGGATGCACGCTCGTGCGGCTGTCGACGTGTACGCCGACCCGGTGCGCGGCCAGTTCCACCTCGCGCAGATGCACCTGCGCCTCGCGCTCGCTGCGCTGCAAAAACTCGCCCGGCGGCTCGACCGCGATGTCGGAGAACGGCGAGTACGGATATTGCGGCAGACATGCGTACGCGGTGATGCGCGCGCCGACGGCCTGCGCGAGATCGATCGCGCCCGCTATCGCCTTGCGTGACAGATCCGAACCATCGGTCGGAACCAGGATGTGCCTGAACATGATGCCCTCCGTCGCCGGCTGCTCGCAGCGCGGCGTCAGCGTTCAACGAAGCCCGCCGGGCAGGCTGTTCGAATGATTGTAGTGCGTGCCGATACGGGCGGAGACCGGCCAAGGGTCTGTCCCGATGCCGGGACCGGCGGGCGCTTGCGCGTCGGTCTCCGCGATTGGTCTCCGCAGTGGGTCTCCGCTGTCCGTCCCCGCCTTCAGTCCCAGTAACCGGGCTCGCCGTACGTATGCTTGAGAAAGTCCAGAAACAGCCGCACCCGCAGCGGCAGATGGCGGCGCTGCGGAAACACTGCGTGGATGCCGATCGGCGGCGCGGCGAATTCGTCGAGCACGGTGACGAGCCGGCCGGCCGCGAGTTCGTCGCCGACCTCCCACCACGAGCGCCACGCGAGCCCATGGCCGGCGAGACACCATTCGTGCAGCACCGCGCCGTCCGAGCATTCCATCGTGCCGGACACCTTGATCGACACCACCTTGCCGTCCTGCTGGAACATCCAGCCGCGCTGCTGGTTCGCGCTCGCGCCGAACGCGAGGCAGTTGTGGCGTGCGAGATCGGCGAGGCTATGCGGTGCGCCGCGCCGGCTCAGATACGCGGGCGAGGCGACGCACACGCGCCGGTTTTCGGCGAGCTTCAGCGAGACCAGCGAGGAATCGGGCAATTCGCCGAGCCGCACCGCGCAGTCGAAGCCCTCGTTGACGAGATCGACGAGGCGGTCGGACAGATCGAGTGTGATAGACACGTCCGGATGCCCGACCGTGAACGCGGGCACGAGCGGCGCGACATGGCGGCGCCCGAAGCCGGCCGGCGCCGACAGCCGCAGATGGCCGCTCGCCTTCACGCCGCCCGCCGACACGCTCGCCTCGGCGTTCTGCATGTCGTGAATGATGCGCTGACAGTCTTCGAGAAAAGCCGAGCCTTCGAAGGTCAGCGTGAGCTTGCGCGTCGTGCGCACGAGCAGCTTGACGCCGAGGCGCTCTTCGAGCGCATCGATGCGCCGGCCGATGATCGCGGGCGCGACGCCCTCGGCGAGCGCCGCCGCGGACAGGCTGCCCTTGGCCGCGACGGTGACGAAAGTCTCGATCTGCTTGAAACGGTCCATGAACGGTGCGCGCCGCGAGCAGGCGCAAGAGGCGGAAATGGGGCGATGGGCGTCAGATTAGGTATATGAAAGTAAAAGATCAAGTGATCTTTAGCCTATTTTTTAGCACCTAAGGTCACCAATACAATCGATCCCGACCTCTGACAGGAGCGCACGGCAATGTCGGCCACAACGACACCTTTCCCGCGAGCAGTGATCTTCGACGCCTATGGCACGCTTTTCGACGTGCATTCGGTGATCGCCGCCGCCGAGCAGTTGTTCCCCAGCCACGGCAATGCGCTCTCGCAGTTGTGGCGCCAGAAGCAGATCGAATACACGCAACTGCGCACACTCGCCGCGCGCACCGACGCTCCCGGCGAACACTACCGCCCGTTCTGGGATATCACGCTCGACGCCCTGCGCTTCGCCGCGAAAAAACTGCAGCTCACGCTCGGGCGCGTGGCCGAAAAGCGTCTGATGGACGAATACGCGTGCCTGTCCGCCTTTCCCGATGCGGTGCCGGTGCTGCGCGCGTTGCGCGAGGCGGCGTCGAACCCGAACCCGAGTCTGAACCCAGATCAGAACCCAGCCCCAAGCTCCGCGAGCACCACAGCCGCGGCAACCACGCCTCATGTCGGGCTCGCGATCCTCTCGAACGGCAATCCGCAGATGCTCGACATCGCGGTCAAGAGCGCGGGCATGAGCGCGCTCTTCGATCACGTGCTGTCCGTCGACGCCGTGCGCGCCTACAAGCCCTCGCCCGCCGCCTATGCGCTCGGCCCGGCCGCGTTCGGCGTGGCCGCGCGCGAGATCGTGTTCGTCTCGTCGAACGGCTGGGACGTGGCCGGCGCGACGTGGTTCGGCTTCACGACGTTCTGGCTCAACCGGCAGAACGCGCCGCTCGAAGAACTCGGCGTCACGCCGCATGGCACGGGCAGCGGCATGAACGATCTGCTGGCGTTCCTGCGAGCGCCTGATTCGCCCTCGCCCCATATCGGCCAGCCTGAAAAACCGCGCGGCGGCGGCACCCGCAAGCGCGCCGGCCCGCGCGCCTGACGAGCACCCGCGCGGCGATCCGGCCAGCGCCATCCACTCACTGCTTTTCAACCTCCACCTTTCCGCAATCCGACTTTCTGCAATCTGACCGACCAAGGAGAAAACATGACGAATTCGCTGTCGCTGCCGCAAGGCATGGAAATCACCGGCGAGATCAAGCCCGGTTTCGAAGCGATCCTCACACGCGAAGCGCTGGAACTCGTCGCCGCGCTGCATCGCACGTTCGAGCCGCGCCGCCAGCAGTTGCTGCAAGCGCGCGTCGAACGCACGCGGCGGCTCGACGCGGGCGAGCGGCCCGACTTCCTCGCCGCCACGCAGAGCGTGCGCGACGGCGACTGGCAGATCGCGCCGCTGCCGCAAGACCTGCAATGCCGCCGCGTCGAGATCACGGGGCCGGTCGAGCGCAAGATGATCATCAACGCGCTGAACTCCGGCGCGGATTCCTACATGACCGACTTCGAGGATTCGAATGCGCCCAGCTGGGACAACCAGATCACCGGCCATATCAATCTGAAGGACGCGGTGCGCCGCACGATCTCGCTCGAACAGAACGGCAAGTCCTATAAGCTCAACGAGCGGACCGCGACGCTGATCGTGCGTCCGCGCGGCTGGCATCTCGACGAGAAGCACGTGAAGGTCGACGGCAAGCGCGTGTCGGGCGGCATCTTCGATTTCGCGCTGTACATGGTCCACAACGCGAAGGAGCTGGTCGCGCGCGGCTCGGGTCCGTACTTCTATCTGCCGAAGATGGAGAGCCATCTCGAAGCGCGTCTGTGGAACGACCTCTTCATTGCCGCGCAGGAAGCGGTCGGCGTGCCGCGCGGCACGATCCGCGCGACGGTGCTGATCGAGACGATCCTCGCCACGTTCGAAATGGACGAGATCCTGTACGAGCTGCGCGAACATAGCTCGGGCCTCAACGCGGGCCGCTGGGACTACATCTTCTCGGCGATCAAGAAGTTCAAGAGCGACCGCGACTTCTGTCTCGCCGACCGCTCGCAGATCACGATGACCTCGCCGTTCATGCGCGCCTACGCCCTGCTGTTGCTGAAGACCTGCCATCGCCGCAACGCGCCGGCGATCGGCGGCATGAGCGCGCTGATTCCGATCAAGAACGATCCGGCCGCGAACGAAAAAGCAATGGGCGGCGTGCGCTCGGACAAGGCTCGCGATGCCGGCGACGGCTACGACGGCGGCTGGGTCGCGCATCCGGGCCTCGTGCCGGTCGCGATGGAAGAGTTCGTCAAGGTGCTCGGCGACCGGCCGAACCAGATCGGCAAGCAGCGCGACGACGTGCTCGTCAGCGCCGCCGATCTGCTCGACTTCCGCCCGGAAACGCCGATCACCGAGGCGGGTCTGCGCAACAACATCAACGTCGGCATTCACTACCTCGGTTCGTGGCTCGCGGGCAATGGCTGCGTGCCGATCCACAACCTCATGGAAGACGCGGCGACCGCCGAGATTTCGCGCTCGCAGGTGTGGCAGTGGATTCGCTCGCCGAAGGGCACGCTCGACGATGGCCGCAAGGTGACGGTCGAACTCGTGCGCGAACTCGCGGCGCAGGAGCTCGACAAGGTGAAGCAGACGGTGGGCGGCGACACGCAGCCGTATGAGCGCGCGGCGCAGATTTTCGAGCAGATGTCGACGGCGGAGCAGTTCACCGACTTTCTGACGTTGCCGCTTTACGAGGAGATTTGAGGCTGCGGGCCAGGTGGCCGGATTGATGTACGGGTGGATGCGCGGTTCGATGTACGTCTGGCCCGGACGATCGCCCGAGCTGTTACGACTCGATAGATAAAAGAATGGCGCGCCACGCGGTTAGCAGCGCGCCATTTTCCATGGTGCTTTGCACATCTCGTTTCGGGCCGTGCTTTTTGCCGTGCGTCTTGCCATGTTTCGTGCCGTACTTCGCGCTCCGTCTCTCGCGTGCCGCCTTTGCGCGGACCCACCACGCGGACGCGATGGGCAGGACACGATGCGCAAACATCGCGCCCTTTCACCCACTCGGTCTTTCGCGCTCCCGATCACCGCGTGCGGCGATACTCGACCCAATCGCCCGACCGGATCTCGGGCAGCCCCTTCACCGCGCCCGGCGTGACCGGATAGAAGCGGCAGTTCACGACGTTGCCGTCCACCTTCACCATGACCTCGCGGGCGAGGAAGCGGTCCTCGACGCCGGGATAGACGGCTTCGATTTCGTCGAGCACGGCAACGAGCGCATCGTCGATTTCGTAGACGTCGCCGCATACGTCGACGCCCGCCTCGTCGACCACGAGCCCCGGGTACAGGCCAAAGTCGAACAGATGGCCGCGCACGCTCGCGGTGCCGAGCAAGGTCGGCGCGGGGATGTCGTTACGCGCGGCGGCTTCGCTGATGTCGTTCGCTTCACCGGCACGCAGCGTGCCGTAGACAAAGACGGTCTGCATCGTCGTAGGGTCTCCTTGAGGTGAGGGGTCGGGCCGCGTTAGCCGCGCCTGTCGCGGGCTGTGTCGCGATCCGGTTACGGCCCCGTGGTGATTTCAATGCAGTGATTGCAATCCTGCGGTTTCAATCCCGCGTTTTATCCCGTGGTTTATCCCGCGCTACGTTCGTCACGAACACGCCGGACAGTCGCGACATTATGCAACGCCAGAAAACGGGCAACCTCGGTCGCGAACCCCCGCGGCCGCGTCACGCTGCGACTTCCGCAGGCCGTTCATGCGCGCCCGCCTCGCTCTCGACCACGAGACCGCAACGCAAGGCAGCCGCCCTCTACAATGACCGCACTCGCAGTGATTCGCGGCGGCCGGCCCGCATGCCGGCCGTCTCCCGTCATCCGTACCGGGCTTCGCCATGACTTCGTCCGCCGACTCCGACCTGTTGAGCCGCATCCGCTTCGCCGACATTCCGCCCGAGTCCGCGCCGACCGAGACGCATCCGATCCGCGTGCGCTCGCGGCCAATGCCGGCCGGCTGGCGCATCCCACGTCATACGCATGCCTGGGCGCAGGTCGCGTATGCATCGCGCGGCGTGCTGCGCGTCGCGACCACCGGCACCACGTGGATGGTGCCGCCCTCGCGCGCGATCTGGGTGCCGCCGCATGTGTCGCACGAGGTGTTCTCCGTCGAGGACGCGTTCCTGCGCACGCTCTACATCACCGAGAGCACGGTGCCGGCCGGACTCGACACGCCGCGCGTCGTCGAAGTGTCGAACCTGCTGCGCGAAGTGATTGCCGCGCTCGACATGCCGGGCCTGTCCGCCGCGCGCGAGCAGTTGCTCGGCGCGCTCGCGCTCGACGAACTGACGCGCTCCGAGCCGCTGCCGCTGTCCGTGCCGATGCCCAACGAAAAGCGCTTGCGCGCGCTCTGCGAGGCAGTGATCGCGGACCCGACGCATGGCGAGTCGCTCGAACAATGGGCGTCGAGCGTCGGCGCGAGCACGCGCACGATCGCGCGGCTGTTCCGTCAGGAACTCGGCGTGAGCTTTTCTCAATGGCGTCAGCAGGCGATTCTCGCGCGCGCGATTCCGCTGCTGAGCCAGGGACGGCCGCTCTCGCACGTAGCGCGCGAGTTGGGCTATCAGAGCCAGAGCGCCTTTTCCGCGATGTTCCGCCGTGCGTTCGGCGCGAGCCCGCGCGCGTTTATCGAACGAGGCGCCGAGCATCGCGTGGACAACGGCGAGGCCGGTGAACCGTCGGCGGACGAAGAAACGGCACAGGATCGCGCGAATCCGGCGGAGCCGGCCGGACGCTGAATCGCGACGCAACGGCCCATGCCCGGAATGCACGGCGCCGCATTGGACGCGGCGAGCCCGGCACCACGGCGCCGGCGCCACGCGTGTGAGGATCGTCTGAGAAGTCGCCGAAGAACGTGTGAATAACGTATAAAGCGCGCGCCGTATGTCTCGCGCCGCGCTCAAACCCGCCGCGCCAGATGACGAATTGCGCCGAGCTGCGCGAGCCGCGGCCCGGCGAGCCGGTAGCCCTTGCGCTGATACAGCCGCGCCGCGGGATTATCGACGAACACGCGCAGTTGCAGCTCGTGCAGTCCACGCTCGCGCGCCCATTGATGCGAGATGTCGAGCAGATAGGTGCCGGCGCCGAGCCGCCGGTATCCCTCGGCAATCTGCACGTCGCGGATATGCAGCGAATCGCCTTCTTCCGTGATGCGCAGCACGCCCATCGGCACGCCATCCACTTCGAGAATGAAATTCTCCGACTCGCGCCAGCTGCCGAGAAACAGATCGCTGCGCCAAACCAGATGATGCCGGCGATAGTAGCCGCCCATGTTGTTGCGCGTCAGGGCCTCGGCAAACTCGAAATCATCCATGCTAGCGTGGCGCAGATGAAACGGTGACAAGGCTTCGGTGGGATCAAACATGACGGGACCGCGAGGATGAGTCGGATCAACGGTAAAACAGGCTGCGCCCGCTGGCAATGGCTGTTTGTCCCGAGCGGGTTGCGGCGCGGCGCAAGGCGCGGGCGAAAAGAATACGCGGAAGAAGGCGGAAATCCGAAAAAAACCGCTTGGGAACGCCGCTTTTTGCAAGCGGGCTTGGCCGGTCTGAAGATCCCGCTCCGGCCAGGCGTGCGGGGCTCGAACCGCTGTCAGCACCCGCGCCGGGACACATCGGCCGACGGCGGCGCCATGAACGGCCGCCCTCCCTCATTCGACGGCCCCGCCCCGATGACTCGCACGGGCGCGCGACGATGACGCGACTCGCCTCGAACGGCGCCACCACAGCCACAACCCGCTCCCGCTCATGGCCGCGAGCGCGAGGCCGCCCAGCATCACGAGCGCTTCGAGCAGCGGACCGCCGAGCGCGCCGGTATGCAGCGGATAAACCACCGAGACAGCCCGCGCGCCGATATCGGCCTGATTCCAGCGCTGCGCAGCCAGTACCTTGCCCGTCACCGGATCGACCCAGAGCAGCGTGCGCCCGTTCGGATGCGGATCGTCAGGGAGATGCAGCCGGACATGTACGGGCCGATCCGCCTTCGCCGGCGTCTGGACGAGGTAGACGCGCCCGTCCGGAAACACCGCGCGCGCCGCCGCCACGAGCGTATCGAGAGGCAGCGTGGCCTCGCGTCCGCGCGAGGCCACGGGCAATGCTGGCACATGCAGCGGCGTGGCGCCGCTGATCGTGGTGACGAACTTGCGCAGCGGCTGCCAGCCCATATAAGCGCCGGTCGCAACCGATACGGCGATCACGACCCCGAGCGTGGCACCGGCGACCCGATGCAGATCGAAAAGGCTGCGAGTCAGTCCTTTGTGCAACTCGATGCGCCACCCCACTCTCCAGTCGCGCGGCCACCATAAGACGAGGCCGCTTGCCAGAAGCAGCAGATAACCGAGCGCGACGATCGCCAGGATCGACCGGCCCACATCGTCCAGCATCAGCGAACTGTGCAGTTTGAACAGGAAGTTGACGACCCCTTCGCTCTCGCCACGCCGCCCCAGTTCGACGCCACTGAACGGATCGAGATAGAGCGTGCCTCGCCACGGGCCGCGCACGATAACCGACAGGCTGCCGTCCGCTTCGCGAGGCGGCAGAAACGAGAAGCTCGCCTTCTCGCCGAATCCGGCACGCAGCTTCGATCTGATCGTTTCGAGCGGGAGCGCCTCGCGATGGGCATGGGTGTCGTGGGTGTAGGCCGGCACCCTGAACAGTTGCGGATGCAATTGTTCGTCGAGAGGCGGCGCGATCACGAGCAGCGCGCCGCTCAGGCCGATGAGCCCGAGCATCCAGCCGAGACTCAGCGCGAACCACCGGTGCGCGCTGAGCCAGAGGTTACGCAGCCGTCGCATGCCGGACTCGTATCGTAAGGAAAGCCAGGTTCATCGCTACGTCAATCAAGGAGTGTCCTGCCTATGAAGCGCCGCGTGTAGTGTCGGGTTGACGATCGATGAGCGGCGTCAGTCAGCAACGGCCATGGTTGCGTGTTGTCTTCGTCGCTCGAACACGGCTCACGCTGAGCGTGTGAGTGGCGACGGAACGTTTCGCCCTCAGAAGCGAGCGCATTATAAATACGAATGGTTTCCATTTTCAACTGTAATTTTTCGTCAGAAAATTATGACATTTTCACTGTTTAAATTTTAAAAATACGGCAAATTTACGTATTTTCCCTCGCCATGACTACCCAACACCTCTCGAAATCATTACACAAATTTTTCAACTTGTGAAATAATGCAAATCATTCGCATTTGCATTTTCTTGAAAATTGTGGCTCGCGCTCTTGCCTGAAGCGCTTCCAGCATGTCAGGCACTGCGGGTCCTTTCCGCGGTTGTCATCGTTTCTGGTTCTTCACATGATTCATTATTTAGTTAGCCATACTGAATTCCATCTCCACGACGTGAAACGCCGTCCATCGCGGACGCAAGCGGAAGCACGCCCCGTCATGCAGCGATAGCGCGATCGAAATGGACATCGCAGGGCGTAGCGGCTTGCGTCGGTATTCATCGCAGTCCTGGCCGCTTAGCCGCATCGCGCCAAACGCAGGACCGCTTTCCGCACCCGCGCATCCCTCTCTCCCTGTGCTGTTCCGGACCCAGGCGTCAACCGCGTTCGCGTCGTGGCGCCTCATCTGTATGCATGCTCGCCCGCCCCATTCGCTGGACTGCCGATGAACGGCCGCTGACTCCGCGGCGGACTTTGCGCCTGTCTGCACACCCGATCTCTCACCACCGACGTCCCACTTCCTCAGGAAAAGAAGAATGATTCGCTACAAGCGCCTTACCGTGGCCATGGCTTTGTTGCCGTTCGGCATGCCCGCCTATGCCGCCGACGCCGACGCGCCCGAGCCAGCGAAGGAGAACGTGCTGGAATCCATCAAGATCACCGGCAACTGGCTAGGCAGCCCGACCGAGCAGAAGCTGCTGGAACATCCTGGGGCTCGCACCATCGTCGAGCGCAAGGAGTTCGAAGAGCGCGGCGCCATGAACGTGCGCGATGCCCTGCGTGGAATTCCCGGTGTGCAGGTTCAGGATAGCAATGGCACGGGCGGCAGCGATATTTCACTGAACGTCGGCGTGCGCGGCTTGACCGCGCGCCTCTCGCCGCGCTCCACGATTCTGATGGACGGCATTCCGCTCGCCTACGCGCCTTATGGCCAGCCGCAGTTGTCGCTGGCGCCGCTGTCGCTCGGCAACCTGGAGATGGTCGACGTGGTACGCGGTGCCGGTTCGGTTCGCTATGGTCCGCAGAACGTGGGCGGCATCATCAACTTCGTGACCAGGCCGATTCCCGAGCAATTCACCGCAAACGCCGCGGTCGGCACGGAGATTTATAGCCACGGCGGCGACGTGAAGACGATGCCCAGCGCGTTTATCGGCGGCACCAACGCCAAGGGCCTCGGCGGTGCGATTCTCTACTCCGGCACGCATGGCAACGGGTATCGCGAGAGTAACGACCGCATCGATATCGACGATGTGATCCTGAAGGGCGCCTATAAATTCACGGTCAACGACGATATCGCCGTCTCGCTGCACCATTTCGAAGGACAGGGACGCATGCCCGGCGGCCTCACCACGCAGCAGTACGCCGACGATCCGTTCCAGTCCACTCGCCCCTACGACGACTATACCGGCCGGCGCACCGACGGTTCGATCAAGTACACACACAAGGATGCGCTCAACAGTTTCGAACTCCTTGCTTATTACACGGACTCGTTCCGTGGCAGCCATATCGAACAGGAAGGCAGCGGGGCCACGGCCGGGCTTCGCCGCCTGACTTCCGCGCCGCGCGGCTACCATACCCTCGCGATCGAGCCACGCTATTCACGGCTCATCGACATGGGCAGCATCGTGCAGGAAATCAGCGTCGGCTACCGGTTCCTGAACGAAGCCAGTTCGGAGACGGCCGCCCGTACCGCGTATTACGATCCGAATAGCGGAATCGATGCGCGCACGCTGGCGTCACAGGCCTATCAAACGAGCCAGGGCGGCACGACCGCCAACGCGTTCTATATCGACGACCGTATCGACATCGGGCGCTGGACCATCACGCCGGGGGTGCGCTATGAAATCATCCGCACCTTCAACAACGTGACGAACCTGAGCAACGGCGCCGTGACGAGCGCGCTGTATCCGAAGATCGATTCGCACGTGGCGCTGCCGATGCTGTCGGTGCTGTATCGCGTGCAGGACAACTGGTCGCTGTTCGCCAATGCCGGGCAGTCATTCGGACCCGAGCAGTATTCGCAGCTCGCCTCGACGACGCAAGGGCTTCATCCCGAGAAGGCCACGACCTATGAACTCGGCACGCGCTTTAACGGGCCCACGTGGGGCGGCGAGCTGACGCTGTTCAATATCGACTTCGATCAGGAACTGCAATTGAGCCGCTCGATCGTCGGCGACGGGATATGGACGGACCTCGGCGCGACGCGTCATCGCGGCGTCGAGTCCGCCGTGCACTACGACATCGGGAGCCTCGTACCGGCACTGAACGGGCTGTCGGTCTACGCGACCTATACGTACACGCAGGCGATTGCGAAGGCAGGCGTATTTGCCGGACGCGACCTGCCGCTCTACTCCCGGCAGGTCGCAACGCTCGGCGCGACCTACCGGCGCAATCAGTGGACCTTCAATGCCGACCTCTTCGCCCAGACGAAGCAGCATTCGCCGGGCGACCCCAACGCCGGCGCGACGTACGTCACGCAGGAAGACCCGACGGGACGCCTTGGCGACATCCCCGGCTATGCGACGGTGAACCTGCGCGCGGCCTACCATTTCGGCAAGGAACTCAACAACCTCGACGTGGCGGTGGGCGTCAAGAACCTGCTGGATCGCCGCTACTTCACGCGCTCGACCGATAACAACGGCGGGAAGTACGTGGGGCAGCCGCTCACGGTCTATATGCAGGCGTCGCTTTCGTACTGACCTTGAACGTGATGCCTGAAGATGCCGGCGCGACCCGTCGCGCCGGCATCGCGGTGCGCGACATCCTCGCGCTATGGCAGCGATCGCCTACGGTGTGGACAACAAACTTTGCGACAGATAGTCGAGCAATGCCGCAACACGCGCGGAGCGGATAACCTGCGACGGCGTGACCAGACTCAGATAGACCTGCGCTATTTTCCATTCAGGCAGCAGTTCGACCAGCTCGCCATGCCGCAAGGCATCCGCCACGACGAACTCCGGCTGTAGCGCTATCCCCATGCCGGCTAGCAGCGCCGGGATCAACGACTCGGCATTGTTGGTCCGCATCCGGCCGTCGATCGTCACACTGCATTCCTCGCCGGATGCATGCTGGAAACGCCAGGACAGAGACGTCGAATGACTCGCGTAGCACAGACACGCATGCGCGCCGATTTCCCGCGGATGGTCGATCGGCCCGTGTTGCGCAAGATATGCCGGACTGGCGACGAGTATGCGTCGCATGAGGTACAGATTGCGGGCGCGCATGGACGCGTCTTCCGGCTCGGCAATCCGGATCGCCACATCGAAACCGCCCCCGACTATATCGACGACGGCGTCGTCGAACGATACTTCGATATTCACCTCAGGATAGCGCGCGAGAAACCCCGGTATCAGGGGCGCCACATACTTGAGGCCGAACGACATCGGCGCCGAGATGCGTAGCAGCCCCTTGGGCGCCCGCGCATGCGCCGACGTTTCCGCTTCGATCGACTCGAACTCCCGGACGATGTGTTTGGCGCGCTCCATCACGCTGAGGCCCGTCGGCGTGAGAGAGATTCGACGCGAGGTTCGATAGAGCAGCGTCGCGCCGAGTCGCTTCTCCAGCCTGATGACCGCCTTTGAAACCGTGGGTTGAGACATGCCGAGCGTTTCGGCCGCTTTCGCAAAAGAGCCTGTTGAGGCTACGCGCGCGAAAATCGCCCACGCTTCTAGATCGGGAAGACTTTGCATGCAATTGTTCTGAGGGTGGATTCCACTTGTTCTATTGGCCCGCCCTGGCAATCGGGTACAGAAGGCACTGCATACTGCCAACAGATGAAAAACGCTTCCAGGTGAAATGTTATCGGACCCGAAGCCAACTACAAATAGAACAAATGGAATAGAAGACATTCCATATCTGTCGCGAGGTGAAGGCTTTCGCGCCCGCAACCCTGGCGCGCCACACCCATTCGCAGCACCCCGCCCCGGCGCCTGAAAGTCGGCATGCAATCGCGCGGTATCGCGATACCATATCGGCTTACGTGATTTTCCCGACATGGCTTTCCCGACATCTTCCCGAAAGAACAGAACGGTATCCGCTCTCTTTTTCCATGCCAACACTCCCTGACCTCGAAGCGTGGGCCATCTTCGCGCGCGTTCTCGAAACCGGCTCGTTCGCGAAGGCGGCGGACTCGCTGGGCATTTCCCAACCGACCGTGTCGAAAGCCATTTCCCGCCTCGAACACAGGCTCGGCACGGCGCTCCTCTACCGCAATTCGCGCCAGCTTTCGCTCACACCGACCGGCGAGGTAGCCAAGGCACGCGCCATTCGCATCCTGAGCGAAGGGGAAGCCGTGGAAGCCGAGACATCGGCTCAGGTGATTCAGCCGCGCGGCATGGTTCGTATCACCGCACCGATGTCATTCGGAATCCGTTACTTCGCGCCGTTGATTCCCGCCTTCCTCGAACGCTATCCAGAAGTGGAAATCGATCTCGTCCTCACGGATCAGATCGTCGATGTGGTGGCCGGCGGTTTCGACATGGCGATCCGCATTGCGGAGCTTCCCGATTCGTCGCTGCGCTCGCGCCGGCTTTGCGTCGTGAATCGACCGCTCGTGGCAACGCCCGCGTATCTGGAACGTCACGGGCGCCCCGCTCACCCGCGAGACCTCGCCCACCACGCCTGTCTGATCTATACGAATCTGCCGACCCCCGAGCTATGGCAATTCCAGCATGTCGTGTCCGGTGAAAAATGCGCGGTGCCGGTGAAGGGCCGCATTCGCAGCAACAACGCGGATGTGATCGGCCCGGCGCTTCTGGCGGCACAAGGCCTCGCGCTCCAGCCCGAATTCATCGTCTGGGACGCGCTCACGCGAGGAGAACTGATCGATGTGTTTCCGGACTGGCGAATCAGCCAGATCAACGTGAACCTCGTGACGCCGCCCAACATCCTGCGCCCGGCGCGCGTTACCGCCTTGCTGGACTATCTGGCGGAATGCCTGGCTTCGGCGCCGTGGGCCACCGTCGTTCCCTGAGTTATCCTCCGAGTTGCCCCCTGCGTTACGCGGCCTACCACTGGTACTTGAGTTCGACGCCGGCGTAGTCCGCGTTGTGTCCGCCCGCGTGGCGAATCGAGTTGCCCACCTGGAAATGCACGGCTTCGATCGATCCGGTCAGGTTTGAGACGATCGTCCAGTCCGCTCGCAACTGGAGGTACATCCCGGTCCACAAGCTGCCTCTGCCCGCCGTGCCCGGCACGGTCTGATTGGCCTGCTGATACACGGCGTCGCCTGTCGCCTCGCGCCACTGGAAACCCAATGCGCCGAGTAGCGCGAGACTCGCCGTGGGTTTGAGCGTGATAGACGGTTTGACGTGAATGAGGTTCGCGTAGCCCGTATAGCCGGCCAGCGTGAAGTAATAGCCGTTCGGAAACAGCGCATTGAAGGTTTCAATCCGGCCATCGCGTGGATGCCGGTCGCCCGAGGCGGCGTCGAGTTGCAGTGCAACGCGCGGCGACCACGGCATATCGAGCGCGTAGCCGGCAATCGAGCCGATCGCCCATGCAAGAATCGTGTTGCTGCCGACCGCTCCAGTCTGCAGCATGCCTTCGACGTCCCAATCAAAGTGCTCATGCGTGCCGGAATAGCGCAGATCCCAGACATCGCGGCGCTCGACACCGCTCGCGTCGAGGAACTGCGCGTTACTACGGTCATAGCGCGACCAGTAGCCGGAAAGATCGCCCGGCCCCACCGATTGCCGCTCGACACGCACGCCGCTGAAGGTGAGATGGCGATTCGACACATCGTCGAATACCGTAGCGTCGCGGTTCTGCACGGGCTGCGTCGCATAGGCAATGAAGCGCCACTTCTGGTATTCGTAATCGGCCCAGAGTGCATCGAACGACTGACGCACATTGGGACCATCACGCACGGAAATGAAACGCTGCAGGTCGAACGCCATCTGTTGACGCCCGACGCGAAGCTTGAGCGTACCGCCGCCGACCACGCTGGTGTAGGTCACGAAGGCCTGTTCGAGATCGAGCGGATTCTGGTCCACGGGCGTCACCGCGTTCTTGCCGAATGCACGTGCGTCTTCGAGTTGCACGAAGAACTGCCAGTGTTCGGCGAGACGTGCATCGGCCTGGACCTCGATACGCTGGATCAGATACGTGTCCGCCTGCGCGGAGCCGATGCCGAACAGGGGTGCGTTATTGCTTTCGACACGCTCGCGCAGATTCGCGCCGAGCGTCAGCCACGACACAGGATCTCCGCCGAGCGGGACGTACTTGAGCGTATCGAGCGGTTCGCGCGGAACACAGGGATTAGCGAGTACCGACCAGTCTTCCTGCCAGCGGTTGAACATCACGACCGGCCGTTTGACATCGCACGCGGCAGCCGATGTGTCGGCGCTGACCGCGGTACTGACCTCGGCATCCGCGTATGCCGCGTCCGCGGCAACCAGCAGTAGTCCTGATATCACCGCGATACAGATAGCCGTTTCGCGGCAACGCCTGCGCATCGTCGCCGGCTCGACGCTTGGCGCAACGATTGCGGCCACGCGCTTATCGTTGCGTAGCCGTGCACGCCACGGCCAGAATCCGCGCCGCCGCGCCCTCTCGCCCTCCCTCATGCGCGCCCCGGCGTGGCCACGCGCTCGTGCTCTCAGGTCGTCAACGACAATCCCACGAGCGCGCAGGCGGGTACGAGCAGTGCCCAGAATCCCGCGTAGCGCAGTCCCATCGCCCCGGCCAGCGCGCCTGCCGCGAACGCGACGATCGCCAGCATCGTCTTCGCGAATCGCGCTCGTACCGCCGCGTGCATGGCCTCGTCCGCGCTTGCGGATAGCATGTCGAGGGCATCGAGGATCGCCTGGGTGACGTTGCCCGTCATCACGGTATGGGGCACACCGGGGCGTTGAATCAGCCGCGAATGCGCATTCTGCACGCCCATCGCGAGCGCGCCGATCACGCCCGTCGCGATGACCGGCAAGCTGTCGGACTGGGTAATCGGCGCCACCGACACGCCCGCGAGGCAAAAGCCGAACATGAGCACGGCCTGTACCGCATGAAGCACGCGCGCGCCCTGTCGGGCATGCCGCGCGGGAAGCGCTCGCACCAGCAGGCTGCTCAGCACGACACCGCAGACAAACGCGGGGAACACGGCCAGTTTGAGCAGAACGCCTGTGCCGAAGCCGGCGAGCGCGGCACCGATCAATACGAAATTGCCCGTCACGTGCGCCGTGAACAACCCGAAGAGCGCGGCGAAACCTAGCGTATCGACGAACCCGGCAATGGCGGCAAGGATCGTGTCCTCGTATTTCATTTCGACGCGACGGCGTGGATTTCGGCGATGTAGCCGCCGGGGAACTGCACGATCGCGGCATCGCGCCCGTCCGAAGTGAACGGCGGCACGAGTACGGTCGCGCCGGCAGCCTTCGCCTTCCCCACCGTCTCGTCGAGATTCGATACGTCGTACCCCGTCGTTTCCCGCCCGAACGGATAGGGCAGATGACCATCCGTCACGAGCACGGTCATCTTGCCGAAGCCGGACTCGATCCGGATGCGGCGGTAGGTATCGTTGGGCCGGCCGATTTCGACGCCCGGCGCCCTGGGCTCATCGGACACCACCTTGCCGTGCGAAAATTTCACGAAATCGTGCACCAGCTTGTGCACGCTGTGCGGAGAAACGTAGACACGGTTCTCGGGCACGGTCTGCAACGCCGCGTAGTGAGGTGCCTGGGTATGCCAATAGATCTGCATGTTCACGCCGTCCGCCCACGACAGGATCGCGTCGCGGCCGATCGGATCGGGGAACGTATCGACGATCACATCCGCGCCATGCGCGCGCGCCGCCTTCACGGCCGCATCCATGTCGGTCACGAGATAACCGGTACGCTCCGCGCCGAAAGGAGACGGGATGGGTGTCTTGAAGCCGAATACGGAAATCGTGCCCACCGGGGTGAACACGAGCTGCGACATGGTCTGACTGGGCGTTGGCGTGACCTGAAAAACGCCCTGCTGCGACTTGCTGCCGCCGAACGTCGCCACGAAGCTGTCGGTGAAGCGGTCGAAATCTTCCGGCGCGACGTAGACGTGCGTCGTGTCGTACTGCGGCGCCACGGCGACGGACGGTGTCTCGGCCTCCATCGCCGGTGGTTTCGCGAACGACACCGACGCGGCAGCGAGTCCGCACACGAGCATCATGCCAGGCAACGTCGAGCGAAGGGTTTTCATAACGGAATGTCCTTGTTGTCGTGTCGAGATGTTCGATCGGTCAGGTGTCCTTTACAGCGGCGCTTGCGGAACCGCCGGACATGACCACGAGCACGCAGGCAGCAATCAGGCCAAAATGCTCGAAAAAACTGTTGAGCGCCGTGAAGCGCGCAGCGCCCGTTTGATTCCAGAAGTCGTTCGCAACCAGCATCGCCACGGCCGTCAACATGCCGAGGCCGCCCGCGCCGAGCCACGTATATCGGCGAAATATCACGCACAACGAACCGGCGATTTCCACGACGACCGCCAGTGCCGCGTACAGTGCAGGCGGATGCAGGCCGAAATGCGCCTGCTCCGCGATTGCGCTGTCGAAGTGCAGCGCCTTGTCGACGCCGCCGATCAGCCACGCCGACACGAGCGCCATCCGCACGAGCAATCCGATCCACGGCGGCTCAAGAAGCGCGCGGACCCAGGCGGGGTTGCCGCGCCCGCTCGTTGCCGCCATATCAGACCGCCCAGCAGGAACAGCCGAACGCCCCCCAGAAGCCCTTCGCGTCCGAAGTCGGCAAGGCGCTGCTCCATGCGCGCGCATGCGCATGGCCGTGCACCCCGCAGGCACTCGCGCAGCCGCACAGCGCCGCCGCGGCGGCACGTTGCAACGGCGCGCCGCCGCGTAACGCAGCGCCCCAGCCGCCATAACCACCATACTGGCGAACCGGCGACCAGTCGGGCATCGCCGGCGGAATCGGCGCATCGTACGAAGCGAACGGCCCCGCCCCCCAGACTATCCTGCCGCCCACGACCGTCAGCAAGGCGGTGGTGTCGGCGATATCGTCCTCGGCGCACGAAAAGAAGTCGCGGTCCGGCACCATCAGATCGGCAAGCTGTCCGGGCGCGATGCAATCTTTTCTGCCCTCTTCGTTCGAGAACCACGTCACGTACTCCGTCCACATGCGTAACGCCGTTTCGCGATCAGGCAAATTGCGCCGGGGATACATGCGCAGGCCGGCGATCGTCTTGCCGCTGACCAGCCATGCGAGCGAGACCCACGGGTTGTACGACGCCACACGCGTCGCGTCGGTGCCGGCCGACACCTTGATGCCGTTCTCCAGCATCTTCGCGATGGGCGGCGTGGCCTCCGCCGCCTGCGCACCGTAGCGCTCGACAAAATACTCGCCCTGATAGGCCATCCGGTGCTGCACCGCGATGCCGCCGCCCAACGCGGCGATGCGCTCCATCGAACGTTCGGAGACGGTTTCCGCATGATCGAAGAACCAGTGGATGCCGTCGAGCGGAATGTCTCTCGCGACCTTTTCGAACACGTCGAGCGCACGGCCAATGGTTTCGTCATAGGTGGCATGCAGCCGCCACGGCCAGCGATTCTGCGCAAGCACGCGCACCACGCCTTCGAGTTCGTCCTCCATCCCGGCTGGCAATTCCGGACGCGCAACGCGGAAGTCCTCGAAGTCGGCCGCCGAAAACACCAGCATCTCGCCCGCGCCGTTGTGGCGAAAATAATCCGTGCCGTCGTGATACCGGACTGCGCGGGTCCAGTTCACGAAGTCCTCCTTCTCGGCCTTCGGCTTCTGGGTAAACAGGTTGTACGCGACACGCACGGTCATTTCGCCTGCATCGTGCAGTTTGCGAATAACTTCGTAATCCTCCGGATAATTCTGCGAACCGCCTCCCGCGTCGATCGCACCGGTCACGCCAAGGCGATTGAGCTCGCGCATGAAATGGCGCGTCGAATTGTATTGATACTCGGGCGGCAGCCTGGGCCCTTTCGCAAGCGTCGCATAGAGAATCGCGGCGTTCGGATTGGCCAGCAGCAAGCCGCTGGGATGGCCCATGTCGTCGCGCTGAATCGTGCCGCCGGGAGGCTCCGGCGTATCCTTCGTATAACCTACCACGCGCAGCGCGGCGGCATTGAGCAGTGCACGGTCGTATAGATGCAGGATGAACACGGGCGTATCGGGCGCCGCCTCGTTGAGCTCCGCAATCGTCGGCAAGCGCTTCTCCTCGAACTGATGCTCGGTAAAACCGCCGACCACCCGCACCCATTGCGGCGCAGGCGTGATCGCGACCTGCCGCCTGAGCATCTCCATCGCGACGGCGAGCGAGCGCACGCCATCCCAGCGCAGTTCCATGTTGTAGTTCAGGCCGCCGCGAATCAGATGCAGATGATTGTCGATCAGACCCGGCAACACGGACCGCCCGGCGAGATCGATAACCTGCGTCGCGTGGCCCGCGAGCGGCATCACGTCCGCATCGCTGCCGACCGCGACGAAGCGGCCATCTGCAATCGCCACCGCGCTCGCGCTTGGGTTCGAGCGATCGAGCGTGGTGATGCGTCCGTTATGCAGAATCAGATCAGGTTGGCTGCCAGTTGTGCTCATGTGCGTATCCTCGCTTCGCTCACTCCGACTAAAGGCCCAGCAAGGGCTTGAAAACCGGGACAGCGTGCGCGCCGATCAACATGCCGAGCAGGCCGACGAGCGCAACCAGTGGCGGCGCGGGCGAGCGAACCTTGATTGCGCTATAGATCACGCCGATCAACACGCCCGCACCCAGTGACACCAGATACGGTTCCATGCGATCACTTCGCCGGCACGGCGGGCAGCGCCTCGTGGGTGGACGCCGTGCGCTGCGGTGCCTTGTGGACCATCGTGTAGGCATAGTCGATGCCCATGCCATAGGAGCCCGAATGCTCCTTTGCGATCTTCATGACGGCGTCGTAGGTTTCACGGCGCGCCCAGTCCCGCTGCCATTCGAGCATGACCTGCTGCCAGGTGACCGGGACGACGCCCGCCTGAATCATGCGCTGCATCGCGTAGTCATGCGCTTCCTTCGAGGTTCCCCCCGAGGCATCGGCCACCATGTAGATTTCGTAGCCGCCCTCGAGCATCGCGCACAAGGCGAACGTGTTGTTGCAAACCTCCGTCCACAGGCCCGACACGATCACCTTCTTGCGGCCGTTGGCGGCCAGCGCGTCGCGGACCTTCTGATCGTCCCACGAGTTCATCGACGTGCGCTCGAGCAGCTTCTGGCCTGGAAATACGTCGAGTACTTCGGGATACGTGAATCCCGAGAAGCTCTCCGACTCGACTGTCGTGATCGTGGTCGGAATACCGAACACCCTGGCCGCCTTCGCCAGGGCGACGACGTTGTTCTTCAACGTCTGCCGGTCGATAGACTGCACGCCGAAGGCCATCTGCGGTTGCTGGTCGATAATGATGAGCTGGCTGTTCTGCGGAGTGAGTACTTCAAGCTTCGGATTACTCATGACGTGTTTGTCCTCTGATCCGGAGATAAAAGAAGACCGCCTCTCCGTAACGATAGAGAGGAGCCGAAGAGGTGATGCGCCGGGAAATTCCGTCATCCAGCCCCAATCATTTAACACGCAAATCCGGCAAAAGAACATCGAACAAATGGAATCGAAACTATTCCAGAAATTGCGTATTAAATCGTCGTGCTGACTCTTTTCTTATTCGCGCAAAGCCGATACGCTTTAAAAAAAATCGCGGCGTAACAGTGTCCACACACCAGGTGCCCACACGCCAGTGGACGCCGCCACTCGGGCGTCAATGAGATTCGTGTCATGAAACCGTATGCATTCTCGCTGCTCGCCGGCATGCTCGCCGGTTTCGTCTACTACGCGATTGGCGTGCAGTCGCCGGCTCCGCCCGCCATTGCGCTAATCGGCCTGCTCGGCATGCTGGCCGGCGAACAGATCCTGCCAGTCTCACGCCGCATGCGTGCGGGTCTCAAGCTGAAAGCGGCGTGGGGCGAAGCGAAATGCAATCAACACATGTTCGGTACCCTGCCCGGTGCTCACGTGCCAGATGCGATCGCAAAAGATCGGCCGCCATCGTGATACGCCGTCATGTGCCGGCCGCGGCGAGTCGATATCTGGACGCGCTTTACATCACCGCAAGCAACTCATCCCCCCACGGAAAAAACGAGGCGACTCCTGCCTGCATCGCGGCGGCAGACATGGGCCTCGCCTCAGGCAGATCGCGTGCGTTTGCGCGTCTTCACCAGTCTTTCCACCGCGCTCCCGGTCACGTCCTTGAATAACTCAACGTTGCCATAGGCCCGCGCGGCAAGCATCGCACCGTAGACCAGCGAGACGAGCATGGCCGCCTCGGTTTGAAACGACGAGCCCAATTTGATGAGATCGCTTTTCACGCCCGACTCGAGCACCTGTTCGAGCCACACAGTCAGATTATCGAAGAACGCTGTCACCACTTGCGCCACCTCTTCAGGCAACGATGGACGTTCGGCGCCAAGCATGCCCGCTACGCAGAACGGAGCCGTGTCGTCCGCAATGCAGCGCTCCCAATGACCGATATAGGCACGCAACTGCGCCATGGCATCGGCGCCGCTTTCCTGAAGTAGCGCCACGTCGGCGTCGAACGCTTCTTGCCATTCGTTCAGCACGGCGATCACGAGGTCCGTTTTTACGGGGAAGTGATGGTGAATGCTCGCCTTGCGAATGCCGATCGCTTCCGCGATGTCGGCATAGCTAAACCCGTTGTAGCCGCGTCGCATGATGAGTTGCCGTGCCGCTGCCATGATCCTGTTTGCCGTCAGGTCGCCTGTTACTGTCATTTTGCCTACCATCTAGTCGGTTTGTTGTCAGGAAGTTTACGCGGAGAGAAACGCAATTTCCAGTTGCAAAGATTTTCTTGCATCTCTTCCATCCTACTAGTAGGATGGCTACATCGAACAGGCAAAACCCTGTCGATTTCTCCGTTACCTCATCCTCTGGAGCATGAAAATGAAGATTGCCTCATACGTCACCCGCATCGCCGCCGCCGTTGCCCTTTCCGCCGCCGCTCTTGGCTCGCAGGCCGCCACGGCTGCGCCGATCAGAAACGTCGTCCTCGTCCACGGGTATTTCGCCGATGGCTCGGGCTGGCAAGCCGTGTCGAAAATCCTCACGCATGACGGCTACAAGGTTTCCGTCGTGCAGGAACCGGAAACCTCGTTCGACGACGACGTGAAGGCAACCACCCGCGTCATCGATGCGCAGGACGGCCCGAGCATCCTCGTCGGCCACAGCTACGGCGGCGCGGTGGTGACCGAAGCCGGCAACGACGACAAGGTCGCGGGGCTCGTCTACGTGGCCGCGTTCCAGCCGGACACCGGAGAAAGCCCACTCGAACTGACCAAAAAGATGCCGCCCGCGACCAAGGCCATCAAGGCGACCGCCGACGGCCATCTGTACATCGATCCGGCCAACTTCCGCCAGGATTTCGCCGCCGATCTCCCCGCCGCCGAAGCCGGTTTCATGGCTATCTCGCAGGTGACGCCCGCGGCACAATCGTTCGGTGTGCCAATCACACATGCCGCATGGAGAACGAAGCCGAGCTGGGCCGTCGTGGCGACCGCCGATCGCGCGATCAACCCTGATCTGGAACGCTTCATGACCCAGCGCGCAGGCAGCAAGACCATTGAGATCAACTCGAGCCACGTGGCCTACATGTCGCACCCGACCGAGGTCGCGAAGTTGATCGAGCAAGCCGCGGCGCAGGCCGGCAAAGAATGATGAAACGTCGCATGCCGCCTTCAGCCACGGCATTGAGCGAGGCGGCCTATCACAGTGTCGACATCGACCTGGTGAGCGAGATTGTTCTTTGGCTTGTGCGAGAGGCGGTTACGAAAGAACCGTGGGAGGCGATTGCGCTGGTCCGGTCGTAGGCAATGCGGGCCGATGTCGCTTGCCGCGATCGAATAAGTTGCCATGGCCGGCAGCAATGCAGCAGCCTAGCCTAGCCGATACGGACAATGCGCTTACGAGACGCAATGCGAAAGACAGATTGCGCGCGAGAAACTCAGGACACAACCATCACACGATGCCCACAAACGACAAAAGGGTTACGCCGATTTCGACGTAACCCTTTGACTTTTTCTGGCGGAGCGGACGGGACTCGAACCCGCGACCCCCGGCGTGACAGGCCGGTATTCTAACCGACTGAACTACCGCTCCAGTCTTTACACCCTAGCTTGCGAGCGTCGGTTAATTCTCTGCAAGCTGCGCTGCTTTACTACTACTCGAATACTAAAGCGACGCTGATGTCTGGCGTCCCCTAGGGGATTCGAACCCCTGTACTCACCGTGAAAGGGTGATGTCCTAGGCCTCTAGACGAAGGGGACAACGTACTGCTTACATCTTTAATGAAAAAGCCCGTTCAGATTTTTTGAACGGGCTTTGTCTGGCGGAGTGGACGGGACTCGAACCCGCGACCCCCGGCGTGACAGGCCGGTATTCTAACCGACTGAACTACCACTCCAGTCTTTACACCCTAGCTTGCGAGCGTCGGTTAATTCTCTGCAAGCTGCGCCACTTTACTATTACTCGAATACTAAAGCGACGCTGATGTCTGGCGTCCCCTAGGGGATTCGAACCCCTGTACTCACCGTGAAAGGGTGATGTCCTAGGCCTCTAGACGAAGGGGACATAATCTTTTCAGATCTGTCTTTAACTCGCTGCCAACTTACGCTAACTTGCTCAGTTATTTCGTTTCGTCAACTGCGAAGACCGCTACTTTAACTACGTTTCAGTGATTTGTGAAGTCTTTTTTTCTACAACTTTCAGACTTCGTAACCACTTTAACTTCTCTGCTCTGTTGGTGGAGGTAAGCGGGATCGAACCGCTGACCTCTTGCATGCCATGCAAGCGCTCTCCCAGCTGAGCTATACCCCCTTGCAGATCAGAGAAACGAGATTTTAGAGGGCGATCTGCGCTTTGTAAATACCCTTTGAGCAATTACATGCGATTTTTTCGCCGGCACGCAAAACCTTGCACGCGCGCCGAAACGCGTCTGCTCACCAACCGCTCAGGCGAGCGCCTTTTCAATGCGGCTGACGACAGCGTCACGCCCGAACAGCATCAGCACGCTATCGATCGACGGCGTATGCGTCGTGCCCGCCACCAGCAGACGAACCGGCATCGCGAGCTGCGGCATCTTCAGCTTGTGCGCACCGAGCGTGGCCTTCAGCGCGGCGGCAATCGCCTCCTTGCTCCATTCGACGGTCGTCAACGCGGCGGCGAGTTCTGCGAGCGCCGGACGAACCGCCTCGGTCACATGCTGCGCGAGCGATTCGGCATCCGGAGCCGGCACGTGATAGAACATCGCCGCATTCTGCGCGATCTCCTTCACGGTCGATGCACGGTCCTTCATCAGCCCCACCACGGCTGTCAGATCCGGCCCCTGCGCGAGCGTGGCTTCGTCGATACCCAGTTCCGCGAAGAACGGCTTCGCAAGCTCGGCGAGGCGCGCGTTGTCCGCCTCCTTGATGTAGTGCGCGTTGAGCCAGTTCAGCTTGTCGTGGTCATACTGCGCGGGCGATTTGCCGAGATGCTCGAGATCGAACCATTCGACGAACTGCTCGCGCGTGAAAATCTCCGCGTCGCCATGCGACCAGCCGAGGCGCGCGAGATAGTTGACCACCGCTTCCGGCAGATACCCGCCGTCGCGATACCCCATCACACTCATTGCGCCGTGCCGCTTGCTCATCTTTTCGCCCTGCTCGTTGAGCACGGTCGGCAGGTGTGCATAGACCGGCGGCTCGCCGCCGAGCGCGCGCAGGATGTTGATCTGGCGCGGCGTGTTGTTGACGTGGTCGTCACCGCGAATCACGTGCGTGATGCGCATATCGAGGTCGTCGATCACGACGCAGAAGTTGTAAGTGGGCGTGCCGTCCGGACGCGCAATCACGAGGTCGTCGAGTTCTTCGTTCGAAATCTCGATACGGCCTTTCACCGCGTCGTCCCACGCGACCATGCCCGCCAGCGGATTGCGGAAGCGCAGCACCGGCTGCACGCCCGCGGGCGGCTGCGGCAGCACCTTGCCCGGCTCCGGGCGCCAGGTGCCGTCGTAGCGCGGCTTTTCGCCGGCTTCACGCTGCCGCTCACGCAGCGCATCGAGTTCTTCGGTCGACATGTAGCACGGGTAGACGAGCCCCGCATCCTGCATCTGCTTGAGCACTTCGCGATAACGGTCCATGCGCTGCATCTGGTAGAACGGGCCTTCGTCGAAATCAAGGCCGAGCCATTGCATACCCTCGAGAATCGCGTCGACGGATTCGGTGGTCGAACGCTCGACGTCGGTGTCCTCGACCCGCAGCACGAAGGTCCCTTTCATCTTGCGCGCGAACGCCCACGGATAGAGCGCGGAGCGGATGTTGCCGAGGTGGATGAAGCCGGTGGGACTCGGTGCGAAACGGGTACGAACGGAGGTGGTCATTAGCGATTACTCGGAAAACAGGCGCCAGCGCCCGAGCGAACAGCCCGCAAGGCGCGGCAGCGGACCGTGCCCATGCGGCGCACGACGCTGCGCATGAACACGAAGGAAATAAGTGCAAGGGTCGAATTATACCTTCCGCACACGCGTTGCCGCCCTCGTCCGAATGGCCAGGGGCGTTTGCGCAGAAGCTGTCCGAAGAGGTTTCCGAGCGCTCGGAAGCCCCTGCCGGAGGATAGTTCGAAGCATTTGCGATTGACGGCGAGCTGCCGGCTCGGGCGCGGACATCGCGGCCTGCGTGCAAGACAAAACCGTGCGTCCACGCAGGCCATCAGCGGTCATTGCGAATCCGGGTAATGCTACGCATGCCCCGGCCTCCACACGCGAGACTCCCCCGAAAACCGCGCTGCTCACCTCGCCCACCGCACCCGAATACTTCCTCTGCAACGTTTCATTACAGCGCGCCGCGCGAGCCGATCCTTTGCTTTATGATGTGCGCGCTGCAATCGGACACCCAGTCGGAAAAGCTCGATTGGACGTCATCACGCAGCGCGCAATCGCCGTCGGCGATCCGTTGCGCCCGAGGTCCGGCGGCAAGCTCGCCTGAACCCAGTTCGCCCCTCGGGCTGATCGCGGCACGCGCGGCGCCACCGCGCTGCCCGCGCCGTTGCTGGAGAATCCTGTTGAAACCGTCATCCCTCCGTTTGAGCCGCCGCAACTTCTCGCTGGCGGCCGCATCCGCGGTGCTCGCCGCCTGCACCACGACCGGCAGCACAGTCGATAGCACACCGGTCGCCGCCACGCCCACCACTCCCCCGCCGCCCGAAAAAGCCGAGAAGCCTCTGCGCGTCGCGCTCGCGCTCGGTGGCGGCGCCGCGCGCGGCTTCGCGCATATCGGCGTGATCAAGGCGCTCGAGGCACGCAATGTCCAGATCGATCTCGTCGCCGGCACCAGCGCCGGTTCGGTCGTCGGCGCGCTGTACGCGTCGGGTATGAACGGCTTTGCGCTGAACAAGCTCGCGCTCGCGATGGACGAAGCCTCGATCAGCGACTGGGCCATGCCGTTTCGCACGCGCGGTTTCCTGCAAGGCGTCGCGCTGCAGAACTACCTGAACACGACGCTGCACAATCGCCCGATCGAAAAGATGGTCAAGCCGCTGGGCGTGGTCGCGACCGATCTGCAAACCGGTCAGCCGATCCTGTTCCAGCGCGGCAACACCGGCATCGCGGTGCGTGCGTCGTGCAGCGTGCCGTCGATTTTCGAGCCGGTGAAGATCGGCGGTCACGAGTATGTGGACGGCGGTCTCGTAAGCCCGGTGCCGGCGTCGTTCGCACGCAAGATGGGCGCGGATTTCGTGATCGCGGTCGACATCTCGCAGCGCCCTGAAACCGGCGTCACCACGAGTTCGTTCGACGTGCTGATGCAAACCTTCACGATCATGGGCCAGACGATCAAGGCCTACGAGCTCGACAAGTACGCCGACATCGTGATCCGCCCGAATCTCGCCGCGATGAGCGGCAGCGACTTCTCGCAGCGCAATGCGGCGATCCTCGCGGGCGAGGAAGCCGTGGCGAAGATGATGCCGGAGTTGCAGCGCAAGCTCGCCGCACGCCGGCTAGGGGCGTAAGCGGTTCGGGTTAAAAGCCGGTACGAGTCGCCGCGTACGATCGTACCGGCATACCGGTGTACCGGCGGGCGAGACCGCATCCCCATCGCAAAATGCGCACATGAAATGCAAAAAGCCTGCTTCAGACGAAGCAGGCTTTTTTATCGCCAATGCGGCGCGGAATCAGTTATTCCCGCCGATCGTCGCGTTCACGCGCTTGCGCAGATCGTCGCCGTCATACGAGGTCTCGATCCGGCGTGCACCCGTGAAGCGCTTTTCCCAGTAGCCGTCATCCAGGTCGTCGACGCGGATCGTGCTGCCGGTGGACGGCGAATGCACGAACTTGTTGTCGCCGATATAGATGCCCACGTGCGAGAACGTACGGCGCATCGTATTGAAGAACACCAGATCGCCCGGCTTCAGGTCGCTCACGCGCACCTTTTCGCCCACCCGGCTCATTTCCTCAGCACGGCGCGGCAGCGCGAGGCCCAGCGTGTCCTGGAACACGTAGCGCACGAAACCGCTGCAATCGAGCCCCGAATCCGGTGTGTTGCCGCCCCAGCGGTAGCGAACGCCGATCATGTTCAGCGCGCCGACCACCACGTCGCCCGCTTTGCCGGCCATGCCGGAAAGGAACGACCGGGTGCTGCCGCTATCGCTGTCGGCCGCTGGGCTTTGAGTCTGGGGAGTGGAGAGGGAGGAAGAATTCGACCCGCTGGTGGTCGAATAGGAGGCGTTCTGATTGAAACTGCCGGGTTCGTCGGCGAACGCGCCGGGAGCTGCTGCCATCAGGACGCCAATGAACATCCCGGCGACGACGCGCGTGCAAGCCTGGGTTAGATTTCCTTGCTGCATTGGTCAGTAGTTTTTGCCTAAAAATCAGTGGACTGCGAAAAAAAGTTTGGTCGATAGTAGCCAGTAAGTATTTGTGTGTCAAAAGAAATAGAAAAATTCAATCGAGATACACTCCCAATTGTTAAAGGAGTGAAAAATCAACGGTCAAGCGCTGCTTTCAGCAGCTTTCGCGTGTAAGGGTGCGACGGCGTCGCAAAAACCTTCTCGGCCTCCCCGCTCTCGACGATCGAACCGTTCTGCATCACCACGATACGGTGCGCCATCGCCCCGATCACCTCGAGATCGTGGCTGATGAACACGAAGCCGAGATTGTATTTCTGCTGCAAACCGGCGAGCAGTTTCAGCACCTGCTGCTGGATCGACACGTCGAGCGCGCTCGTCGGTTCGTCGAGGATCAGCACGCGCGGCTCCAGCACCAGCGCCCGCGCAATCGCAATGCGCTGCCGCTGGCCGCCCGAGAATTCATGTGGATAGCGATACAACGCCGTACGGTCGATGCCGACTTCGCGCAGCACCGCAATCACCTTGTCGCGCCGCGCCTCGGGCGTCATCGTCGGCCGATGCAGCGCGAGCCCCTCGCCGACGATGCGCTCGATCGTCTGCCGCGGCGAAAGCGAACTAAAAGGATCCTGAAAGACGACCTGCATAGTCGAGCGCAAGGCGGTCTTTTCCGCGCCGCGATAGCTGCCGAGCGCCCTGCCCTGAAATTCGATCTCGCCGTGCGCGGTGCGCTGCAGGCCGAGCAGCGCCATCGCGAGCGTCGACTTGCCCGAACCCGACTCGCCGACAATCCCGAGCGTCTCGCCCTGGCGCACCGACAGGTTCGCCGCGTCGACCGCGCGAAAATGGCCGGAGCCGAACCAGCCGCGCAAGCCCGGCAGCTTCGTTCTGAAATCGACCGAGACCTCGCGCGCTTCGAGCAGCACGGGCGCGATCGGCATCACCGGCACGACCGAGCGCTGCGGCCGGCTCGCGAGCAGGCGCTGCGTATACGGATGCCGCGGCGCCTCGAACAGCTGTTCGACCGGCCCGCTCTCGACGAGCACGCCCTGCTCCATCACCGCGACGCGCTGCGCGAAGTGGCGCACGAGGTTCAGGTCGTGCGTAATCAGCAACACGGCCATACCGCGCTTCTGCGCTTCGTCGCGCTGCAGTTCGAGCAGCAGCTCGACGATCTGCGCGCGGATCGTCACGTCGAGCGCCGTGGTCGGCTCGTCGGCGAGCAGCAGACGCGGACGGCACGCGAGCGCCATCGCGATCATCGCGCGCTGCCGCTGGCCGCCCGACAGTTGATGCGGATAGCTGTTCGCACGCTTGCCCGGCTCGGCGATGCCCGTGCGCGCGAGCAGCTCGACCGTGCGTCGCGCCGCCTCGCTCGCACTCGCGCCGTCATGCGCGACGATCGTCTCGGCAATCTGGTCGCCGATCGTGTAGAGCGGATTGAGCGCCGTCATCGGCTCCTGGAAGATCATCGCGATGTCGGAGCCGCGCAGGCCGCGCATCGCGCGCTCGCTTTTCGCGAGCAGGTCCTCGCCGTCGAAGCGGATCGTGCCGCTCACCTGCGCGTCGGCCAGCAACCGCAGCACCGACAGCGCGGTCACGCTCTTGCCCGAGCCCGATTCGCCGACCAGCGCGACGCGCTCGCCGCGTCCGATCGCGAGCGTCACGTCGTTGACCGCGACGGTATCGCCGAACGTCACGCGCAGATGATCGAGTTCGAGCAGCGGCTTCTCCGCCGCCGCGTCTTGCGGATTACCTGGCAACGTGGCGCTCATTGCTGACCTCCGGCACGCATCGCATCGGAGATGCGCGTGTCGAGCGCATTGCGCAGCGCGTCGCCCATGAAGGTCAGCAACAGCAGCATCGCCACGAGCACGCCGAAGGTGGACACCGAGATCCACCACGCGTCGAGATTCGCCTTGCCTTGCGCGAGCAGTTCGCCAAGGCTCGGCGTCGGCGCCGGCACGCCGAGACCGAGAAAGTCGAGACTCGTCAGCGCCAGAATCGCACTGCTCATGCTGAACGGCAGGAACGTGATGACCGGCGTGAGGCTATTCGGCAGAACATGACGCCAGATGATCTGCCAGTGCGAGAGGCCCATCGCGCGCGCGGCGCGCACGTAGTCCTGCTGGCGATTGCGCAGGAATTCGGCGCGCACGTAATCGGACAGGCCAATCCAGTTGAACAGCGAGAGCAGCACGATCAGCAACGCAAAGCCGGGTTCGAAGATCGACGAGAAGATGATGAGCAGATAAAGCTGCGGCATCGCGTTCCAGATTTCGATGAGGCGCTGCCCGACGATATCGGTTCGTCCACCGAAATAACCTTGCACGGCGCCGGCGGCAATGCCGAGTATCGTGCTGATTACCGTGAGCACGAGGCCGAATTCGACCGACACGCGAAAGCCGTATAGCAGCCGCGCGAACAGATCGCGGCCGCGGTCGTCGGTGCCGAGCCAGTTTTCGCGCGACGGCGGCGCCGGGTTCGGCGACGTCGAGAAGTAGTTCAGCGTGTCGTAGTAGTAATGGTTCGGCGGATACAGCGCGAAGTTGCCCGGCGCGTCGAAGCGATGTTTGATGTACGGGTCGAGATAGTCGGCCGGCGTCGGGAAGTCGCCGCCGAAAGTGGTTTCCGCATAGGTCTTGAACATCGGGAAATACAGGTGGCCGTCATAGCGCGCAACGAACGGCTTGTCGTTCGACCACAGCGGCCCGGCGAGGCTCGCCGCGAACGCGACGAGAAAGATAACGAGGCTCCAGTAGCCGAGCCGCTGCTGGCGAAAACGCCGCCACACGCGGCGCGCGGGCGTGGGCGACACGAGCGCGCGCGGCAGTTCGCTGCGCGCCGTCGCATCGGCGGAAAGGCGGGCTCGATTCATCAGCGCTCCAGTTGTTCGAATTGGATGCGGGGATCGACCCACACATAGCAAAGGTCGGAGATCAGCCGCGTGACGAGGCCGATCAGCGTGAACAGATATAGTGTGCCGAGCACGACCGGGTAGTCGCGCCGCATCACCGATTCATACGACAGCAGCCCGAGCCCGTCGAGCGAAAACAGCGTTTCGATCAGCAGGCTGCCGGTGAAGAACGCGCCGATGAACGCGCCCGGAAAGCCGACGATCAACGGCAGCAACGCATTGCGGAACACGTGCTTCCACAGTACGCGCCGTTCCGACAAACCTTTGGCGCGCGCGGTCAGCACGTACTGCTTGCGGATTTCGTCGAGGAACGCGTTCTTCGTCAGCATCGTGACGACCGCGAAGCTGCCGACCACCGAGGCCGTGATCGGCAATGCGATATGCCATAGATAGTCGAGGATCTTGCCGAACAGGCTCAGCTGGTCCCAGTTGTCGGACGTGAGGTTGCGCAGCGGAAACAGCTGCAGGAACGTGCCGCCGCCGAACAGCACGAGCAGCAGCACGCCGAGCACGAAGCCCGGAATCGCATAGCCGATCAGCACGACGAGGCTCGTCGCGATGTCGAAGCGCGAGCCGTTGCGCACGGCTTTCGCGATGCCGAGCGGCACCGATATCAGATACGTGAGGAAGAACGTCCACAAGCCGATGCTGATCGACACCGGCAGCTTCGAGACGATCAGCGACCACACGCTTTGATGGCGAAAGTAGCTTTGCCCGAGATCGAAGCTCGCGAAGCGTCTGAGCATCAGTACATAGCGTTCGAGCGGCGGTTTGTCGAAACCGTAGAGCTGCTTCAGTTGCGCGACCTGTTGCGCGTCGACGCCGCTATGCGCGCGCAGGCCGAACGGCGCGGCGCCCTCCGCGCCCTTGCGCAGCTCGTGCTGCATCTGCTCGACCGGTCCGCCCGGCACGAACTGGATCACGGCGAAGGTCAGCGTGAGCACGCCGAGCAAGGTCGGGATCATCAGCAGCAGACGTTTGAGGATGTAGCTCCACATAGGCGGTGTTCCGGTGCGACAGCGTTGAGGTGAACGGACAGTCGGTGATGAAATCGAAATCGGCGAGGCGCGAGCAACGCGGCGCTGCGACGAGGCGGCTACGGCTACGGCTACGGTTTCGGCTGCGGCTTCGGCGACGCGCCGGCGGACGGTGGCGTTTGTGCCGGTGCCGGCCGATCCGTTTGCGGGTCCGCTTGCCCACGTGCCCGCGGGTCTTCGTACCACCACATCGACGTGATCCAGCCTTCCGCGCCATAGTACAGTGGCAAGGTCTTCGGCCAGGCGAGCCCGCGCTTGAACGCGACCCGGTGCGTGCCGCTGTACCAGTGCGGCACGACGTAATAGCCATGCATGAGCAGACGATCGAGCGCGTGCGTGGCGTCGGTCAGTTGCTCGCGCGTTTGCGCATGCACGAGCGCGTCAAGCACGGCATCGACCGCCGGCGACTTCACGCCGATCGCGTTGTCGGAACCGGGCGTATCGGCGGCCTTGCTGCCGTAGCGGTTGACCTGCTCCGAACCGGGCACCTGAACATCGGGCATACGCAGCGTCGTCACGTCGAAATCGAATGCATCGAGGCGCTTCTGGTAGACCGCGAAATCGGCCGTGCGGAACGTCACGGTAATGCCGAGCTTCTGCAGATTGCGCGTGAAGGTCGCGATGATCGGCTCCATCGACGACGCCGAGCCCGAATCGTCGAGAATCTCGAAGCGGAACGGCTCGCCCCTGGCGTTGCGCAGCGCGCCGTCGCGATAGACCCAGCCGGCCTGCTGCAACAGATCGCGCGCGCGCAGCAGATTGGCGCGCAGCGAACCGGGCGGATCGGTATCGGGCTGCGTCGGCATCGGACCGAACACGGCTGGGTCGAGCTTGTCGCGAAACGGGTCGAGCAGCTTGAGTTCGCCCGGCGACGGCAACCCTTTCGCCTGCCATTCGGTATTGGCGAAATAACTGTCGATACGCGTGTACTGGTTGAAGAACAGTTGCCGGTTCAGCCACTGGAAGTCGAGCGCGAGATCGAGCGCCTTGCGCACGCGCACATCCTGGAACAACGGCCGCCGCGTGTTGAGGATGAAGCCCTGCATGCCGGAGCCGTTGTGCTGCGCGAATTCGCGCTTGACCAGCTCGCCGCTGTCGAACTTCTTGCCGATGTCGCGCCGCACCCAGTTGCGCGCGATGTATTCGACGAGTGCATCGTATTCGCCGGCCTTGAACGCTTCGAGCCGCGCGGTGCTGTCCGCGTAGAGCTTATAGACGATGCGCTCGAAGTTGTCGGTGCCGACGCGCACCGGCAGATCGGCGCCCCAGTAGTGCGGGTCGCGTTTAAACGTGATCGTGCGGCCGTTGTCGTAGCTCTCGATCAGATACGGGCCGCTCGCGATCGGTTTTTCGAACGCGAGCTGGTCGAACGGAATCCGGCGGCCGTCCGGCTTCATCCCCCACTTGCGCGAGAACACCGGCATGCTGCCCGCGACGAGCGGCAACTCGCGATTGCGGTCGCGAAACTCGAAGCGCACCGTCTGCGGATCGACGACGACCGCACGCGTGATCTCGCCGAAAATCGATGCGTATTGCGGCGCGGCCTGCGGGCTTTTCAGCGTGTCGAACGAGAACTTGACGTCGTCGGCGGTGACGGGGTCGCCGTTCGAGAAACGCGCGTGCGGGTTGATGTGGAACGTGACCGAGAGACCGTCGGGCGCGACGACGATGTCGTCGGCGAGCAGCCCGTACGCCGATGCGACTTCGTCGCCGCTGCCGGTCGTCAGACTCTCGAACATCATTTCGAGGCCCGGCGCCTGATTGCCGCGCAGCGTGAACGGATTGAACTTGTCGAAGCTCGTCAGGCGGCTCGGGTTCGCGAGCACGAGCGTGCCGCCCTTCGGCGCATCGGGATTCACATAGTCGAAGTGCTTGAAGCCGGCCGGATATTTCGGCTCGCCGTATTGCGCGATCGCATGGACCGCTTGCGCTGGCGCCGCCGCGAGCAGACCCGCACAGGCCAGCATGGCAGCGAGCGCGGCGCGCAAGGGTCCATGAATCACGTGGTGCAGAAATACATGAGGCGTTCGAACCCGTCGCGAGCCAGTTGTCATAGAGGTCTTGCTGATGAGTGGGCAATGGCGGTGCGGGGCATTCTACCCAATTAATCCGCGCAATCTGCTCGACTCGTGCAAGGCCATGCGTTGTGGTTACGAACGCTCGCACCAAAGAAAAACCGCCCTTGCGGGCGGTTTCCGTTTTGCGCTGCCGGTTAAGGAGCGTAATGAGCTGCGCAACACGCAGCGTGATGCCTGACACCGGCTCAACGCCGCAGCACCAGGCGGCGCTGACTCAGTGCCAACCGCGATGATTGCCGCGATCGTGTCCATAGCCGCCGCGTCCCGGCGGATGGTGGCGATACCAGTCGTCACGCGCCCAGTAGCGATGGCCGTCCCAGTAACGGTCGCCATGCCAGCCGATCACGATCTGCGGACCACCGTAATAAGCAGGCGCCGGCTGATAGACGACGGGCGGCGGCGGTGCGTAGACCGGAGCCGGCGCAACGTAGACCGGAGCGGGAATGCCGATATTGACGCCGACGTTGAGGCCACCGGCCATCGCCGCACCCGACGCGGCCAACGTCAACACCCCGAGCACAAGCGGAACAAGACGAGCGGACTTCATTGATCACCCTTTATGGAAACACGTTTTGTTGGCGGAAATATAACGCAAGGTCGCGTCGCGCGTATTTCAACTTTGTAATAACTGATGCTGAAAATCGCGTGCTCACGCAACAGGTAACGTCTGGTTACATCGGACATAAAGCGGTGAAGAAGGCCGCAAAAAATGGCCTCGCCCGCCGCCTGCGGCGCTTCGAACCGGTTCGTTTTACCGACACCGAAAACGAACATTTCTATGTTCGAAAGAACATAGAAATCGATCTAACAAAAAAATAAGTCATCAGATCACATTACGATCTGAAATGAGAAATCTCCAAATTATCCCAGAAAATCAAGGAAATTTTGAGAAATCGACATGGTTTTCCCTGGTATCTCGGCCCATTGCAAGTGGTAGGATGACTGTCACCGAAAATCAACAAATGTTCGAATTCGCGCATCAGCGAGCGCCGCCACCCGCGTGGCGTTTCGCCGCGCCACGGAGACTGATTTTGAAAACGATCAAGGGATTGCGCTGGTGGATCATCGCCCTCGTCTGCCTCGGGACGATCATCAACTATCTGTCGCGCAACGCGCTCGGCGTGATGGCCCCCGAGCTGATGAAGCTGCTGCACATGAGCACACAGCAATATTCGTATGTCGTCGGCGCGTTCCAGGTCGGCTACACGGTGATGCAGCCGATCTGCGGCCTCATCATCGATATGATCGGCCTGCGGCTCGGCTTTGCGCTGTTCGCCTGCCTGTGGTCGCTGACCGGCGTGTTCCACGGTTTCGCAGGCAGCTGGTTTTCGCTCGCGGCCTTGCGCGGCTTCATGGGCCTCTCCGAAGCGGCCGCGATTCCGGCCGGCATGAAGGTGGTCGCCGAATGGTTTCCCGACCGCGAAAAATCGGTCGCGGTCGGCTACTTCAATATGGGGACCTCGCTCGGCTCGCTGCTCGCGCCGCCGCTCGTGGTGTTCCTGTCGCTGCGCTACGGCTGGCAGAGCGCGTTCGCGGTCACCGGCGCACTCGGCTTCGTGTGGGCCGCCATGTGGTATCTGATGTATCGCTCGCCCAACGAACACAAGCGCGCCAGCGATGCCGAACGCAGCATGATTCTCGACGGCCAGGCGCCGCCCGCCGCGCAGCGCGCGAGCGTGCGCGAGGTGCTGCGCACGCGCCGCTTCTGGGCGATCGCGCAGGCGCGCTTTTTCGCCGAGCCCGCCTGGCAAACGTTCAGCTTCTGGATTCCGCTCTATCTCGCCACGCAGCGTCATATGGATCTGAAGCAGATCGCGATGTTCGCCTGGCTGCCGTTCCTTGCCGCCGACCTCGGCGGCCTGTTCGGCGGCTACCTGTCGCCGTTCCTGATGAAGCATCTGCGCGTGCCGCTGATCTGGTCGCGCATCGCCGGCGTCGTGCTCGGCGCGCTGATGATGCTCGGGCCGGCGTCGATCGGCTTCGTCTCGTCGCCGTATCAGGCCATCGCGCTGTTCTGCGTGGGCGGCTTCGCGCACCAGATGCTCTCCGCGCTCGTCAACACGCTCGCCGCCGACGTCTTCGACCCGGGCGAGGTCGGCACCGTCGCCGGCTTTGCGGGCATGGCCGCGTGGATCGGCGGCCTCGGCTTCTCGCTGATGGTCGGCGCGCTGGCCGATTCGATCGGCTATACGCCGCTGTTCGGTGCGCTCGGCGTATTCGACATCATCGGCGCGACGCTGCTGATTATCCTGATGCGCGGCGTGCCGCGCCATGGCCGCGCGCGCCGCGCCGAACTCAACGCCGGCACGGCCGCGTAACCTTCCTCGAGACCCATCATGCCCTCATCGACCACTCTCAGGCATCCGCCGCGCTTCGCGCTGTCGTCCACGGCCGGCAACCCGATCGTGCTGACCGCGCAACCGAACTGCCGCATCGAACTGTTCGTGCTCGCGGACGACATCATCCGCGTGCTCGTGCTGCCGGACGGCGAAACGCGCGGACCACGCACGTGGGCGATCGCGCCCGGCGCCGACGACGTGCCGCTCGCAGGCCGCGAACGGCACGACCTGAGCGGCTTCACGCCGCCGCCGTTCACGGTCTCGGAACAGGCCGGCCACGTCGTGATCGAAACCGCGCGCGTGCGCGTGAGCGTGGCGCTCGAAGGCGGCACCTGCGCATGGGACATCCTGCACGAGGGCACGTGGCATCGCGTCATGAGCGATCGCAAAACGCAGGCGTACAACTTCGGCTGGTGGGACTCGCGCGTCTATCACTACCTCGAACGGCGCCGCGACGAAATGTACGTCGGCCTCGGTGAGCGCGCCGGCTCGCTCGATCGCGCGCAGCAGAGCTACGAGATGCGCAACATCGACGCGATGGGCTACAGCGCGCGCACCACGGACCCGCTCTACAAGCACATTCCGTTTTACGTGACATGGCAGCCGCAGACGTCGACGGGCTTCGGGCTCTTCTACGACACGCTCGCCGATTGCCGCTTCGACATGGGCCGCGAGCTCGACAACTATCACGGCCACTATCGCCATTTCATCGCCGAGCATGGCGATCTCGACTATTACTTCATCGCCTCGCCGGGCACGCCGCTCGACGCGGTGCGCCGCTTCACGTGGCTCACTGGCCGTCCCGCGTGGATGCCGAAGTGGGGCCTCGGCTACTCCGGCTCGACGATGAGCTACACCGACGCGCCGGACGCGCAGCAGCAGATGGGCGAATTCATCGAGCGCTGCCGCGAGCACGACGTGCTGTGCGATTCGTTCCATCTGTCCTCGGGCTATACGTCGATCGGGCCGAAGCGCTACGTGTTCAACTGGAATCACGAGAAGTTTCCGGACATCGACGGCTTCGTGCAAAGCTATCTCGATCACGGCGTGCGGCTGTGCGCCAATATCAAGCCGTGTTTGCTGCAAGACCATCCGAAGTTCGGGGAAGTCGCGCAAGCCGGTCTGCTGATCGCAGCATCCGACGGCGAACCCGCATGGGTGCAGTTCTGGGACGAAGTGGGCGCCTATCTCGACTTCACGAATCCGGCAACGATCGACTGGTGGAAAGCGCGCGTGAAGGACGCGCTGCTCCGGTACGGCATCGCGGCCACGTGGAACGACAACAACGAGTTCGAGATCTGGACGCCGAATGCGCTCGCGCATGGCTTCGGCCGTGCCTATCCGGCGCATCAGGCCAAGGTGTTGCAAACGCAATTGATGATGCGCGCGTCGCACGACGCGCAGCGCGAGCATGCGCCAGACAAACGGCCGTTCCTCGTGTCGCGCTCGGGCGGCGTCGGCATGCATCGCTACGTGCAGACATGGTCGGGCGACAACTACACGTCGTGGGAAACGCTGCGCTTCAATCTGAAGATGGGCCTCGGACTCGCGATGTCCGGCATCTCGAACAGCGGACACGACATCGGCGGCTTCGCGGGTCCGGCGCCTGGAGCGGAACTGTTCGCGCGCTGGGTCGCGTTCGGCATCTTCCTGCCGCGCTTTTCGATTCACTCGTGGAACGACGACGGCACCGTCAACGAGCCGTGGATGTACCCCGAGGTCACGCAACAGGTCGCCGATCTGATCAAGCTGCGCTACCGGCTCATCCCTTACCTGTACGAACTGCTGTGGCAATCGCACAGCGCTTACGAGCCGGTGTTGCGGCCGATGTTCGCGGAGTTTCCGCACGATCCGCGCTGCCTCGCCGACGGCGACGACATGATGCTCGGCTCGTCGATGCTGGTCGCGCCGGTGGTCGACGCGAACCGGACCACGCGCGACGTGTATCTGCCGGCCGGCACGCGCTGGGTGTCGTACTGGAGCGGCGAGACGTTCGCTGGCGGCCAGACCGTCACGCTGCCGGCGCCGTTCGAGCGTCCCGTGTTCCTGCTGCGCGAAGGCAGCGTGATTCCGCTGAACGTTGCCGAGCAGCACTTCGGCCGCCCCGCCGACGAACGCGCGTTCATCGCGGTGCCGTATGCGGGCATGGGCACCGCGCAAGGCGGCTCGATCGAAGACGACGGCGAGAGCGAGGCATGGCGCAACGGCGAGCAAGGGCGCTGGAAGGTCGCGCTATCGAGCGACGATACGGGCACGTTGCGCATCGCGGTCGAGCGTCCGGGCTGGCTGCCGCAATCGCAGGTGCAAGCGCAGGTTCGCATCTTCGTGCCGATGAGCGAAACGCGCGCGATCGTCTGCGCAAACGGCACGCTGGCCGACGACCATGTCGCGGACGGCTGGCGCTGCCTGACAGTTTCACTGCCGCACTGAGGGTATCGCGAGACACTCGCCAGCACCACGAGGCACAAACGAAGCACAAACGACGTACGAAGTACAAAAGACGAAGTACCGCGCAGCACGAAACAACAACCGCAGCGGCCTGAGAGATCGATGAACGCCCTATCAACTCCGACCCACTCCGATCGAGAACTGATTGAGCGCTCATCGATCTCTCAGGCCTATTCATCCAGTCTGGAGACACGTCCATCATGAATCCCATCCAGCACGCGCGTACTCGCGCGTTCGTCCTCTGCTGCCTGCCGTTCGCGGGCGCCGTATTGTCGACCAACGCATCGGCGCAAAGCAGCGTCACGCTGTATGGCGTCGTCGACAATGCGTTCAGCTATGTCAGCAACCAGAAGGGGCATTCGAACTTCTATATGAGCCAGGGCAACCTGCAGGCGAGCAAGTTCGGCCTGGTCGGCTCGGAAGACCTCGGCGGCGGCACGAAGGCGATCTTCCGGCTCGAAAGCGGCTTCAATTCGCTGACCGGCGCGCAAAGCACCGCAGGCTATCTGTTCAACCGCCAGGCTTATGTCGGCCTCGCCAATGACCGCTACGGCACCGTGACGCTCGGCCGCCAGTACACGCCCTACTTCAACATGGTCGGCGCGCTCGGGCCGACCGGCGTGCTGACCGGTGCGACCGGCGCGCACCCCGGCGATATCGACGCGCTCGACACGACGCTGCGCTTCAATAATTCGGTAACCTACTTATCGCCGACGATCGCGGGCCTGCAGATGAGCGCGCAATACGCGCTCGGCGGCGTGCCGGGCAGCGTCGCGAACGGCAGCAATTTCAGCGCGGCGTTCCGCTACGATTATCAGCCGGTGTCGATCGCGGCCGGCTACGTGAAGCTCAAGGACGTCGCGACGAGCGCGGCGCTCGGCAGCTTCGCGATCAACTCGCCGGTGAACAACGGCTATGCGAGCGCGCGCAGCGCGCAACTGTTCGCGGCGGCGGGCCGCTATAGCTGGCACGATCTGATGGTCGGGCTCAACTACTCGAACGTGCAGTACGCGCCGGGCAACGGCTCGCTGTTCCTCGACAAGGCCGTGTTCAACACCTACGGCGTGATTGCGACCTACCGGGTCACGCCGAGCGTGACGGTCGGCGGCGGCTATAGCTTCACGCAGCAGAGCAAGGCGAACGGCATCGACGATCCCGCGCACTACCAGCAGATTTCGTTCGAGCAGACGTACAACCTCTCGACACGCACGACGCTCTATGCGCTCGAGGCATATCAGCATGCGAGCGGCAAGGCGCTGATCGCGGCGGGCAGCGGCGTGAGCATTGCCGACGCGGTCGCGGTGGTGGGCGACTCGCAGAACACGACGCCGTCGTCGGGGCCATCGCAGTTCGTCGGGATGGTGGGGTTGCGGCACGCGTTCTGATTGAACGTCATTGGAGCGGGTACTGCTCTTCGTCCATGACATGGGTTGACCGAGGTTTTCCGATTAGATAAGACGACGCAGCATGATCGCTCGCGCCCGAGTCGCGAAACCGATCTGTTTGCACTGTCATAGTAGCTTCAACTGCAATGACTGACGGGCCTGCCGGAGCAATCCCGCGCAGGCCTTTGGTTTTGATTCCGATCTCACAATCCCACTTTTCGGAGTTATCCCATTCCAATTGAAATGGACCTTTCCGAACATAGCCTGGCACGGCACATCTACGCGAAACGGACGTACGTGAAAGCGCCGCGAGCGACGCCGAATAGTTGATCGTTTGCTGGCTAACAACAGGTCAAGCTCAAATCAAAGTGGAGATGGTGTGGCGGATAGTCTTGGCGCATTCCTCGTATCCGTTGGACTTCTGGTTCTGGATGACCCTGAAGGCAAACGCCAGCAGTTCAAATATGCCGGATTTGGGATGGGTATCTCCGTCCCGATTCCGAAACTGCTGCACAGAAAACTAACCTTGCCCCAAATAACCCTCAAAGGACGGGAAATCGCTGGAACCGGATCAACAACCGACTTCCCCAGCAACGGCATCGTCTATGAAACAGCAGCATGTCATGGCAATCTCACGCCACAAAAGTTGGAAGGTGGTGCGATCTATTTTGACGGCAGCGCTGGCCTGCTCTACGGTACGGATGTGACGGTTTTGCTTTGTGGCATAAAACCTGAGCTACTGGAAATGGCAATCATGATTCAGTCGTTCATGGCCCTGGCTGTCAATGCCGCCCCTGCCGTGATCGTTGTTCGCGGCGTTAACGAGGGACTACAGGAAGGCTTAGGCGGGGGTCTCATGCCCGGACAAATCATATGGAAAGGCACCTATGACAACGACAGCTAAACGGGACTCGGCAGATACCTGGCCTAAGCGGAAATCCGTTCGGACCAATCACCTCTCTTTATTAAAATGAAAGAATATAAAAATACATTTGAAAGACAAGTCGCTTCTCAATATGCCATGCATCGGCCAATAGTCACCTGTTAAAACTAGCGTCGATGCATGGCATGCATACCTAAAATGGCGGAAGATCATATAAAAAGTACTCAAACAGAGATCATCATTTCTCGAATAAATTTCACCCCTCTGTCATGCAAGAGTTGTAGGCTTGATTTCTTGTGAAAATCGACCGGCATTGAACATTTCAATACCCGCGGTTTTGGCCGTGCGACTTACCGATTCAGAATCCGATGTTCTGATCGTTTAGAGAGTCATGCAAGCGGCATCTCTGACGCAGCACAGCCTCTCATTCCACCCACGCCTTCGCCACACCCACGCTCGCCCTCACACCTATCCCACCGAACGGACCACGCGTAGTCCGCGGCGATACATGTCACCAACGAACGCCTCCACCGATGCGTCGCGAATCGCGTCTCGCCCACCTATTCCTCTGACAATCGCGACGAAATAGCGAACCATTTCGTGAAGTTTCATTTAATTCAGGATGACAGATAAACACATGACAGTCATATAAGAATTAATTTCGGCATAACGTGATAACGATTCTTATTCGTCGCACTCCAGATTTAAACGCGTCATTCGATTGACACTTGCCGATGACTAAATATCGCCGTGCTGACAGCGCAAGAGCAGTGCTGTTATGCGTCTCGCGTGAATCGACCGTCAGCACATCTGAGCAATCAGGGGCGATATCTCTACCAAATGATTCCGTTTGAATCAGATCAACAATTCTGTTTTGAATTCTTTGGAGAAGCACGATGAATCGAAAGCTCGTTCAGTCCGGCATTGCTTTAAGCCTATTAACCAGCTGCGTGGCCTTCGCGACTCCGCAGAGCAACATGGCGCTTCTGCCCACCGGCCAGTTCATTTCCCCGATGGCCATCCCGGGTGCCGCGCAACAACTGCTGAATCCGCAGCTGTCGGCCAAGCCGACCCAGGTGGTCAGCGGCGCCATCAAGTCGCAGCTCAGCCCGGACGGCAATACGCTCGCGGTCATCACCGCCGGCTACAACACCGTCTACACGGGTACCAACAACAACACGCTCGACAAGGCTGACTCGACCCAGTACATCTTCATCTACGATGTGTCGGGCGCCAACAAGGCCAACCCGCAACTCGTGCAGGCCATTCATCAGAACAATGCGTTCGATGGCCTCGCGTGGAACGGCAACCAGACCCTGTACGGCACCGGCGGCGCCGACGACAAGGTCTACGTGTACGGTCGCGCTTCGGCGGCGCCGTCGGCCCAATGGTCGCAGACCGCGGCCATCGCGCTGAATCACACCACGGGTATCGGTTCGGGCGTGAAGCCGAACGCCGGCGGTCTCGCCGTGTCGGCCGACGGCAGAACGCTGGTCGTGGCCAACAACTACAACGACTCGATCACCCTCATCGACACGACGTCGAACACGGTCACGTCGGAATACGACCTGCGTCCGTTCAACACGTCGGGCGCGCAAGGCGTCGCCGGCGGCGAATACCCGTGGGCCGTCTCGCTGAAGTCGGACGGCACCGCGTTCGTTTCGTCGGTGCGCGACCGTGAAGTCGTGGTGCTGAACCTGTCGAACCCGGCCGCGCCGCAATTCATCACGCGCATTCCCCTGCAAGGCAATGCCTACGGCATGACGCTCTCGCCGGATCAATCGAAGCTCTACGTCGCCGTGTCGAACGCCGACCAGGTGGCGGTCATCGATACGTCCAGCCGCAAGGTCCAGAAGACGATCGACATCGCCAGCCTGTCCGGCGACGATCAGGACGACGACGATCACGATCATGGTCACGGCAACGATCACGGCCATGACAACGATCACGGCCACGGCTGGGGCAACGACAACGATCAAGGCCACGGCCATGGCAACAGCAAGAAGTACAGCGGCCGCGATACGGTCAACGTGACCGTGTCGAAGGACGGCAAGACGCTGTACGCGGTCAACAACGGCGATAATTCGATCGCCGTGATCGACCTCGACGGCCAGAACGGCTACCACGTCGCCGGCCTGATCCCGACCGCCTATGCGCCGAAGGACATCACGCTGAGCGCCGACGGCTCGCAGATGTACATCATCAACGGCAAGTCGAACACTGGCCCGAACCCGCTCTACACGCCGGGCGGCGCCACGGCCCAGTACCAGTTCGGCCTGGAGCAGAGCAGCCTCATCAGCGCACCGGTTCCGCGCGGCGAAGTGCTCGAGCGCCTCACGAACCAGGTGGAAGAAAACAACCACTACTCGGTGAAAGAGTCGCAAAGCGATCGTCAGACGATGCAGTTCATGCACGATCACATCAAGCATGTGATCTATATCGTCAAGGAAAACCGCACGTTCGACCAGATCCTCGGCGACCTCGGCAACGGCTCGAACGGCGATCCGACGCTCACGATGTACGGCAAGGCCACGACGCCGAACTTCCACAACATCGCCAGCAACTTCGTCACGATCGACAACTTCACCGATCCGGGCGACGGCTCGATGGACGGCTGGTCGTGGGTCCAGCACGCGCACGTCACGCCGACCGAAGAAGTCTCGCAGCAGGAAAACTATGCGGGCGTCACGCGCGGCATGTCGTACGAATCGGAAGGCAGCAACCGCGGCGTGCCGGTCGGCCTCGCGACGACCGCCTTGCGCGATGCCGGCACGGGCGGCAGCTTCACGACGGGAACGTCGTCGCTGCCGGGTGGCACGGCCAACGTGCTGCCGGGTATCGCCGACATCTCGGTGCCGGATGCGCCGTTCGGCTACCAGAAGGCCAACATCTACGATGCGGTGCTGCAAGCCGGCGGCTCGGTGCGCGACTACGGCGGCATGGTCAACAACACGGGCTCGATCGGCACGATCGCGAGCCCGCTGCTCACGCCGTTCGCCTCCAACATCATTCAGGTTCACCCGGTCAAGCCGACGCTCGTCAATCTGACGGACCCGTACTATCGCGGCTTCGACCAGTCCTATCCGGACACCTTCCGCGAGCTCGAATGGAACCGCGAGTTCCAGCAGTACGTGGCGAACGGCAATCTCCCGTCGTTTGAATTCGTCCGCATGGGCTCCGACCACACCGGCAACTATGCGCAGAACGTGGGTCAGATGGCCTCGGCCGAGCAGGAAGAAGCCGATAACGACTTCGCCGTCGGCAAGCTGGTCGAAACGGTCGCGAACAGCCCGTACGCGAAAAATACGCTGATCGTAGTGGTCGAGGACGACTCGCAGGCCGGCTCCGATCACGTCGACTCGCACCGCGCTCCGGCGTATGTCGTCGGCGCGTATGTGAAGAAGCAGGCGATCGTCAGCACGCCGTACAGCCAGGTTAGCGCCGTCCGTACGATGGAAGATGTACTGGGCACCCAGCACATCGACCTGAACACGGCCTACGCGAAGCCGATGGCCGACCTCTTCGACACGCACTCGAATGGTTCGTGGACCTACACGGCCGTTGCCTCGACGATCCTGAAGGGCACGAACGTGGGTAACGTGGCCACCGGCCCGACGTCGGGCGGTAACGACGGCAACCAGTACGCGCAGGGTCCGGACATTCATCCGCTGCACGGCGCGACCTACTGGGCGAACGCAACGAAGGACTTCGACTTCTCCAAGGAAGACCTGATTCCGCCGGCGCTGTTCAACCAGGTGCTGTGGAAGGGTGTGATGGGTGACAAGCCGTATCCGACGCCGCATTCGATCTATTCGAAGGTCGCGGCGGACGGTACGAAGACGGTCGCCGCCTCGGACGACGACGACGATTAAGTCGGTCGCGCTGTCGTTCGCCTCTGGCGCAGACGGGTTGCATGACCCCGACGCGCCGGGTACGCGGTAACGGGTAGCGGCGGGCGGCGGTCTTTCGGGACTGCCGCCCGTTGCCATCGGCGCCTCGCCACGAGCCGGCATGCCGATAGGCGCATGGCGATGACCGATGCCCGCTTCCTGCTGTTCCTGATCCTGATCCTGAGTACCTTGAATTTGCGTCAAGCGATGTGCCTGGGTTCGCACCGGATTGCCGGGGCGAAGGTTCGTCTGAATGAATCGCCTGAATCGGGTCCACAGCATGCAGATTTCGCATCCCCTTTATTCGGTCCGCGCACCGGCATTGCCCGGGCGGCTGAACGTCCGGGCAACGAGCGCCGTCGTCGTGGCTGTCGGCATTCATGTGGTGCTGCTCGCGGCAGTGCTGAACCATCGCGACGAACCCATGCCGTTGTTGGCTGAGCCGCGCACGATCACCGCCGAACTGTTGCCGCCCGCGCCGATGACCGCGTCCGCGGTCGTGCAGCCGCCCCCTGTTTCGCACCCTGCCTCGCCCCCGCAGCGTGCGGTTCCCGTCGAGACGGCGAAGCCCAAGGCACCGCCCATAACCCCGAGAACCATCAGTAAAACGAATCATCCGGCAACGCCGACGCATGAACCCGTGACACCCTCACCAGGCAGGCTTGCCGCGGCCGAGCCCGCTGCGACGACAGCGGCCGCGGCCACGCCATCGCCCGCCGCGACCCCAGCCGCCGCGGCATCCGCC
>NZ_VWWM01000101.1:0-14831 GCF_011752945.1 Paraburkholderia sp. Cy-641 | reverse complement strand
CGATCAGCGAGCCTTCCGACACGGTATCGCCGACCTTGACCCGCACTTCCTTGACGACACCGGCGGCCGAGCTCGGCACGTCCATCGTCGCCTTGTCGGATTCCAGCGTAACGAGCGACTGCTCTTTCTCGACGGTATCGCCCGCCTTCACCAGCACCTCGATCACAGGGATGTCCTTGTAATCGCCGATGTCCGGCACCTTGACTTCGATCGCTTGACTCATTGTTAGTGTCTCCTGGGCCGCGCACGCAGCCCGCCCCTTCTGGTCAGGGGCAGGCGCGCGCGCCGTGGCACACGGGGAAGGATGCCTTAGACGGTCATCGGGTTGGGTTTGGCGGGATCAAGGTTGTACTTCTTGAGCGCCTCGGCGACCACCTTGCGTTCGATCGTGCCTTCGTCGGCCAGCGCGTTGAGCGCGGCGACCGTGACCCAGTAGCGATCGACTTCGAAGAAGTGACGCAGCTTCTCGCGCGTGTCCGAGCGGCCATAGCCGTCGGTGCCCAGCACGACGAATTTCTGCGGCACGAACACGCGAATCTGCTCGGTCAGCGCCCGCACGTAGTCGGTCGATGCGATGACCGGACCCGGCGCGTCCTTGAGCAGCTTCTCGACGTGCGAGAGCTTCTTCTCTTCGGTCGGATGCAGCAGGTTCCAGCGCTGCACGTCGTGGCCTTCGCGCGCGAGTTCGGTAAAGCTCGGCACGCTCCAGAGGTCGGCGTTGACGCCCCAGTCCTTCTTCAGCAGGTCGGCTGCCGCGATCACTTCGTTGAAGATCGTGCCCGCGCCCATCAGCTGCACGTGCGGCGTCTTCGCCTCGGCCGCGGTCTTGCTGAACGAGTACATGCCCTTGATGATGTCCGCGGCTACGGTCTCGCCCTGCGGAATTGCCGGGTGCTCGTAGTTCTCGTTCATCACCGTGATGTAGTAGTACACGTCTTCCTGGTCGGCGACCATGCGGCGCAGACCGTCCTGCATGATGACCGCGAGTTCGTAGCCGAACGTCGGGTCATAGCTGATGCAGTTCGGCACCGAAGCGGCCCACAGGAGCGAGTGGCCGTCTTCGTGCTGCAGACCTTCGCCGTTCAGCGTCGTGCGGCCCGCGGTGCCGCCCAGCAGGAAGCCGCGCGAACGCATGTCGCCCGCCGCCCAGGCGAGGTCGCCGATGCGCTGGAAGCCGAACATCGAGTAGAAGATGTAGAACGGGATCATGATCTCGCCGTGCGTCGAATACGACGTCGCGGCTGCGATCCAGTCGGCCATGCCGCCGGCTTCGTTGATGCCTTCCTGCAGGATCTGGCCGGTTTCCGACTCGCGGTAGAACATCAGCTGGTCGGAGTCTTCCGGCACGTACTTCTGGCCGTCCTGATTCCAGATACCGATCTGGCGGAACAGGCCTTCCATGCCGAAGGTACGCGATTCGTCCGGCACGATCGGTACGACGCGCTTGCCGAGGGCCTTGTCCTTCAGCAGGATGTTCAGAATCCGCACGAACGCCATCGTCGTGGAAATCTCGCGGCCTTCGCCCGTGCCCTTCAGGAGCGGCTCGAATACCGACAGTTCCGGCACCGGCAGCGACTCGGCCTTCTGACGGCGCGCCGGCAGATAGCCGCCGAGGTCCATGCGCCGCTGGCGCATGTATTCGAGCTCCTTCGAGCCTTCCTCGAACGTCAGGTACGGCACGTCGGCGATCTGCTCGTCGGTGATCGGCAGACGGAACTGGTCGCGGAATTTCTTCAGCGGCTCCACCTGCATCTTCTTCTGCTGGTGGGTGATGTTCATCGCCTGGCCGGCTTCGCCCATGCCGTAGCCCTTGATCGTCTTCGCGAGGATGACGGTCGGCTGGCCCTTGGAATTCGTCGCTGCCGCGAACGCCGCGTAGATCTTGTGCGGATCATGGCCGCCGCGGTTCAGATTCCAGATGTCGTCGTCGGACCAGTCGGCGACGAGCGCCTTCAGTTCCGGCGTGTTGAAGAAGTGCTCGCGCACGAACGCGCCCGACTCCGACTTGTACGTCTGGTACTCGCCGTCGACCACTTCCATCATGCGGCGCATCAGCGCGCCCGACTTGTCGCGCGCAAAGAGCGCATCCCAGCGGCTGCCCCAGATGACCTTGATGACGTTCCAGCCCGCGCCGCGGAACTCGCTTTCGAGTTCCTGGATGATCTTGCCGTTGCCGCGCACCGGACCGTCGAGACGCTGCAGGTTGCAGTTGATGACGAACACGAGGTTGTCCAGACGCTCGCGGCCGGCCATGCCGATCGCGCCGAGCGACTCCGGCTCGTCGGTCTCGCCGTCGCCGAGGAAGGCCCAGACCTTGCGGCCGTCGGTCTTGGCAATGCCGCGCGCCTGCAGGTACTTCATGAAGCGCGCCTGGTAGATCGCCATGATCGGGCCGAGGCCCATCGAGACGGTCGGGAACTGCCAGAAGTCCGGCATCAGCCACGGGTGCGGATACGACGAGATGCCCTCGCCGCCGACTTCCTGGCGGAAGTTGTCGAGCTGCTTCTCGGTCAGGCGGCCGAGCAGGAACGCGCGCGAGTAGACGCCCGGCGACGAGTGGCCCTGCACGAACACGAGGTCGCCGCCATGCTCGGCGGACGGCGCGTGCCAGAAGTGGTTATAGCCGACGTCGTACAGCGTGGCGGCCGACGCGAACGACGCGATATGGCCGCCGACGTTGGTTTCCTTGCCGGCGCGCAGCACCATGGCCATGGCGTTCCAGCGCGTGTACGAGCGGATACGGTGTTCGATGTCCTGGTCGCCGGGGTTTTTCGCCTGGCCCGCGACCGGAATCGTGTTGATGTACGGGGTGTTGGCCGAGAACGGCAGATGTTCGCCGTGCACGCGCGCGAATTCGATCTGCTTCTCGATCAGGTAGTGAGCGCGATCGGGGCCCACAGCAGAAATCACGCCATCCAGCGCTTCCAGCCATTCGCCGGTTTCCTGGGGATCGTCGTCTTTTTCGGCGGCGACATATTTCATGACTTCGTCGGGTACAGCGGACATGCTCGTCTCCTGGGTATGGGGAACGCACTTTGAACAGACCACGCGGACGCAGGATAGGCCGCGGAAGCTCCGGCCGATTGTAATAAGGGTCCCGACATCAGCGCAACCAAATTTTCAAATTACGAGATCAATTCTCATAATGCGGAAAATTGTTGCAACGCAACCTGATTTGACTGCCGATCGACGGAACCGCCGGCTAGTTTGCGCCGATTAACGTGACTTTCTGCGCTTTTTTGCGACATTTGTCCGGGACGCGCTGCGCTACAATGCCACGCATGTTGACCGAACGGCTTTTCGCTCGCTCGGCGCGCACCGCCGGAACGCCCGCGGATTCGTCGCCGTCCACTCGCTGGCACCATGGACCATGGTGGTCCAATTCCTATTTGCTGACGCCGCTCCTGTCGATCCTCGTGTTTCTGGTCGTCATGAGCCTGATTCTATGGAGTCTGAACCGACGCGAACAGCAGCAGCAGGAAGACACGCTCTACCGCAACGTCGCGTGGGCGCAGCAGCAGATCCGCCTGTCCATGACAGGCGCGCAGGAACAGATCCAGGCGCTCGCGCGCGATCTCGCCGCCGGCCATGCCGACGAGCATTCGTTCCAGGTGACCACCACCGACATCATGCAGGGGCACCCGGAAATCCTCTACCTGAACTGGTACACGGGGCAGCAGCAGCCGCGCTGGCCCAATGCCGCGCCGCCCGTGCTCGGCCAGCGTCTCGCGCGCCCCAACGACGCGCAGATGGACGAAGCGGTCAAGGCCGGCTTCGCCGAGGCGCGCAACACGCGCCGCCAGGTCTATTCGCCGCTCATCTACGACGACCTCGGCAACGGCTTCATCACGCTGCAGACGCCGATCTTCCGCGACCGCGATTTCCTCGGCACGATCGCCGCGGTGTTCTCGGTGGAAGGCATCCTGAAGCGCGACATCCCGCCCGAGCTGTCGGCCAAGTACAAGATTTCGATCATCGACGTGAACAACCGCGAGTTGACCACCACGTCGACGCGCCCGCGCCTGCCGCGCGACATGTTCTACGACCTGCCGCTCGATCCGCCGGGCCAGGGCATCTCGGTGCGCGTCTACGCGTTCCCGCAGATCACCAACTTCACCAACAACACGCTCGTGTGGCTCGTCGCCGGCCTCTCGTGCTTCGTGCTGTGGAGCCTGTGGAGCCTGTGGAAGCACACGCGCCAGCGCTTCGAGGCGCAGCAGGCGCTCTATGCGGAAGCGTTCTTTCGCCGCGCGATGGAAAACTCGGTGCTGATCGGCATGCGCGTGCTCGACATGCACGGCCGCATCACGCACGTGAACCCGGCGTTCTGCCGCATGACCGGCTGGGACGAAAGCGATCTCGTCGGCAAGAGCGCGCCATTCGCCTACTGGCCGCGCGACTCGTATCCCGAGATGCAGCGCCAGCTCGACATGACGCTGCGCGGCAAGGCGCCGTCCTCGGGCTTCGAGCTGCGCGTGCGCCGCAAGGACGGCTCGACGTTTCACGCGCGGCTCTACGTGTCGCCGCTGATCGACAGCTCGGGCCGGCAGACCGGCTGGATGTCGTCGATGACCGACATCACCGAGCCGAAGCGCGCGCGCGAGGAACTCGCCGCCGCGCACGAGCGCTTCACGACCGTGCTCGAAAGCCTCGATGCGGCCGTCTCCGTGCTCGCCGCCGACGAAGCCGAGCTGCTGTTCGCGAACCGCTACTACCGGCACCTGTTCGGCATCCGCCCGGACGGCCATCTCGAACTCGCGGGCGGCGGCTTCGACAGCGCGCAGGCCTCGTCCGATTCGATCGACATGGTCGACACCTATGCGGGCCTGCCCGCCGCCGCGCTGACCGAAAGCACGGCCGACGCCCAGGAAATCTATATTCCGGGCATCCAGAAATGGTTCGAGGTGCGCCGCCAGTACATCCAGTGGGTCGACGGCCATCTCGCGCAGATGCAGATCGCAACCGACATCACGACGCGCAAGCAGGCCCAGGAACTGTCGCGCCAGCAGGACGAAAAGCTGCAGTTCACGAGCCGCCTGATGACGATGGGCGAAATGGCCTCGTCGCTCGCGCACGAACTGAACCAGCCGCTCGCCGCGATCAACAACTATTGCTCCGGCACCGTCGCGCTGGTTAAATCCGGCCGGACGACGCCCGACAACCTGCTGCCCGTGCTCGAAAAGACCGCCCAGCAGGCGGTGCGCGCCGGCATGATCATCAAGCGCATCCGCGAGTTCGTGAAGCGCAGCGAGCCGAAACGCCAGGCCACGCGCGTCGCCGATATCGTCGCCGATGCGGTCGGTCTCGCCGAAATCGAAACGCGCAAGCGCCGCATCCGCATCGTCACCGATCTGCGCGCGCGCCTGCCCGTGATCTACGTCGATCCGGTGCTGATCGAGCAGGTGCTCGTGAACCTGCTGAAGAACGGCGCCGAGGCGATGGCCGAAGCCCGCCCGAACGCGGTCGACCCGGTGATCCGCGTGGTCGTGCGGCTCGAGGGCGGCTTCGTCTGCATCAGCGTCGTCGATCAGGGGCCCGGCGTCGACGAGGCGACCGCCGAGCGTCTGTTCGAACCGTTTTACAGCACCAAGTCCGATGGCATGGGCATGGGGCTGAACATTTGCCGTTCGATTATCGAATCGCATCGCGGGCGTCTGTGGGTGGTCAACAACGTCGAATCCGACGGCCACATCACGGGCGCCACGTTCCATTGCAGTCTGCCTATTGGAGACCCCGACGGCCCGAGCAGCGGCGGGTCCGAGGCGCCGACACCACAAACCGTTACGGGAGAGCTATGAACAGCCCAGTCACCACACAGGAAACCGTCTTTGTCGTCGACGACGACGAGGCCGTGCGAGATTCGCTGCGCTGGCTGCTGGAAGCGAACGGCTACCGCGTTCAATGCTTCTCCAGCGCCGAGCAGTTCCTCGACGCATGGCAACCGCATCAGCATCCGGGCCAGATCGCGTGTCTGATCCTCGACGTGCGGATGTCCGGCATGAGCGGGCTCGAATTGCAGGAGCGCCTGATCGCCGACAACGCGGCGCTGCCGATCATCTTCGTGACCGGCCACGGCGACGTGCCGATGGCGGTCTCGACAATGAAAAAAGGCGCGATGGACTTCATCGAAAAGCCGTTCGACGAAGCCGAGTTGCGCAAGCTCGTCGAGCGCATGCTCGACAAGGCGCGCAGCGAAAGCAGCAGCGTGCAGCAGCAGCGCGCCGCGGCCGAGCGTCTCGGCAAGCTGACCGCGCGCGAGCATCAGGTGCTCGAACGCATCATCGCCGGCCGTCTGAACAAGCAGATCGCCGATGACCTCGGCATCAGCATCAAGACGGTCGAGGCGCACCGCGCGAACATCATGGAAAAGCTGAACGTCAACACGGTCGCCGATCTGCTGCGCCTCGCGCTGTCGAACAAGCCGCAGGCCGCGCAGTCATAGTCGCGGCACACGCCACGGCGCACCGGCACCGGCGCGTGCGGCCCTTCGCACGAAGGGCCACCGGATGATGCGGCCTGCCATAGACAGACCATCGAAGGGCCGCCTCCCAGGCGGCCTTTTCTTCTTCCTCTTTCTTTTTTATCTCTCCGCACGCGCCTGCTTTGCACCCGCTTTGGCCCCCACTTCGCTGCCGCGACGAAGCCAATCGGTGCGTCGCCGGCACCTCTGGCGCAGGTCCCGCGCCGGTATAATGTCGGACTTTGCAGCAGCGCCTTGCCCGAAGCGGCATCGCATGTTTTCACGGACCCGCCGCCGGCTGCCGTCGAAAAACACCCGCGCACGAACTTGCCTGCGTGCCCGCGCCCCCGCTTCGCTCCGCTTGCCACGCCTGTCCGACTCAACTCTCGACCCTACCCTCGACCGACCATGACTGCCAAACTGATCGACGGCCTCGCCCTCTCCAAGACCCTGCGCGCCGACGTCGCCGCGCGCGCCGCCGCCCTCACCGCCCGCGGCCATCAGCCGGGACTCGCCGTGATTCTGGTCGGCGACAACCCGGCGAGCGAGGTCTACGTGCGCAACAAGATCAAGGCGTGCCACGACAACGGCCTCGGTTCGTCGTTCGACCGCTATCCGGCCGAGCTGTCCGAAGCCGATCTGCTCGCGCGCATCGACGAACTGAACCGCGATCCGGCCATCCACGGCATCCTCGTGCAACTGCCGCTGCCGAAGCATATCGACAGCCACAAGGTGATCGAGGCCATCGCGCCGGAAAAGGACGTCGACGGTTTTCACGTCGCCAACGCCGGCGCGCTGATGACCGGCCAGCCGCTGTTCCGTCCGTGCACGCCGTACGGCGTGATGAAGATGTTCGAGGCCTACGGCATCGACCTGAAGGGCGCGAACGCCGTGGTGATCGGCCGCTCGAACATCGTCGGCAAGCCGATGGCGCTGCTGCTGCTCGAAGCGGGCGCGACCGTCACGATCTGCCATAGCAAGACGCGCGATCTCGCCGCGCATACGCGCCACGCCGACGTCGTGGTCGCCGCGACGGGCCTGCGCAACATTCTGACCGCCGAGATGGTGAAGCCGGGCGCCACCGTGATCGACGTCGGCATGAATCGCGACGACGCCGGCAAGCTGTGCGGCGACGTCGACTTCGCGGGCGTCAAGGAAGTGGCCGGCCATATCACGCCGGTGCCGGGCGGCGTCGGCCCGATGACGATCACGATGCTGCTCGTCAATACGATCGAAGCAGCCGAGCGCGAGGCGAACGCGCAGGCGTCGAAGGCGTGATTGCAAGGTGACCCTCGCGTGATCGGAACGTGATCGGAACGTAGGCGCGGCTCGATCACGCCGGTATCGGCGAGGCCCGGCGAGTGCGAAGCTCGGGCCTCGCTTGCAGATGCGCCGTTCGTCGCGCGTCGACCCTGCGTTGATTCGCTTCCCGCCAGCGTTTTTCGCTTTATCGACGGCATCGCCCGATTGCTCGATCGCCCGCCGCCATCCCCGCTCCATGCGCGCCCCACGCGTACTCCCTACGCGCCCGCCCAGGCTCCCCCCAAACGGCCCCGCCCGCCGCGACCTCTGTTAATTTGTCCGCCAACGGATTGGAATCCGCGCGCGCCGCCCCAATAATGTTCGTATCCGGTGCCGCCAAGGCTGTACGCCGCGCGTTCGACGCAACACCGCTTCGCGAACGCGCGCGCCGCCGCACCGCCCCATTCACCCGCGTCAGACAGGAAGCCCTATGTCCACTACCGCCACGCCTCAAGACAATCCGCTCCTCGATTTCTCCGACCTGCCGCGCTTTGGCGACATTCGCCCCGAACACGTCACGCCCGCGCTCGACGTGCTGCTCGCCAACGCGGCCGCCGCGGTCGAGCGCGCCGCGCTGCCGGTCACGCCCGCCTCGTGGGCCGACGTGGTCGAACCGGTCGAGCGCGCCACCGAACCGCTGTCGCGCGCGTGGAGCGTGATCGGCCATCTGAACGCGGTCGCCGATACGCCCGAACTGCGCGCCGTGTACGGCGAAAACCTGCCGCGCGTGACGGAATTCTGGTCGAGCGTCGGCCAGAATCTCGCACTCTACGAGAAGTACAAGGCACTCAACGCGAGTAGCGATTTCGCTTCGCTGACCGGCGAGCGCAAGAAAATTCTCGGCAACGCGCTGCGCGACTTCCGTCTGTCGGGCGCGGAATTGCCCGAAGACCAGAAGCCGCGTTTCGCCGAATTGCAGGAGCGTCAGGCGGCGCTGTCGAAGGCGTTTTCGGATCACGTGCTCGATGCGACCAACGCCTACGCGTACGTCGTCGAGGCGGGCAACGAAGCGCAACTGGCCGGCCTGCCCGAAGACGTGATCGAAGCCGCGCAGGAAGCCGCCGAACGCGAAGGCAAGACCGGCTACAAGTTCACGCTGCACTTCCCGTCGTATTTCCCGGTGATGCAGTACGCGGAAAACCGTCCGATGCGCGAAGCAATGTACCGTGCCTACGTGACGCGCGCGTCCGAACTCGGTGCGCAATACGGCAACGGCAAACCCGAGTGGGACAACACCGCGGTGCTCGCCGACGAACTGAAGCTGCGCGCCGAAGAAGCCGGCATGCTCGGCTACGGCAATTTCGCCGAAGTGTCGCTCGCGCCGAAGATGGCCGAATCGCCGGCGCAAGTCATGGCCTTTCTCGAAGACCTCGCGACGCGCGCGCGTCCGCATGCAGAACAGGACTGGAAGGAACTGCGCGAATTCGCCGCGAGCGAACTCGGCATGAGCGATCTGCAGCCGTGGGACATGACGTTCGCGGCCGAGCGTCTGCGTCAGAAGCGCTATTCGTTCTCGGAAAACGAAGTGAAGCAGTACTTCCCGGAAGACGCGGTGTTCAAGGGCCTGTTCAAGGTCACGGAGACATTGTTCGGCGTGCGCATCCGCCGCGACGAAGCAGCCGTGTGGCATCCGGACGTGCGCTTTTTCCGCGTCGAGAATCAGGATGGCGGCCTCGTCGCGCAGTTCTATCTCGATCTCTATGCGCGCGAAGGCAAGCGCGGCGGTGCCTGGATGGACGACGCGCGCGGCCGTCACAAGCTCGCGCACGGCGCGGTGCAAACGCCGGTTGCGTATCTGACCTGCAACTTCTCGGCACCGGTCGGCGGCAAGCCCGCGTGCTTCACGCACGACGAAGTCATCACGCTGTTCCATGAGTTCGGCCACGGCCTGCATCACATGCTCACGCGCGTCGACGAGCTTGGCGTATCGGGCATCAACGGCGTCGAGTGGGATGCGGTCGAACTGCCCTCGCAGTTCATGGAGAACTTCTGCTGGGAATGGGACGTGCTCTCCGACATGACCTCGCACGTCGAAACGGCCAAGCCCTTGCCGCGCGATCTGTTCGACAAGATGCTCGCTGCGAAGAACTTCCAGAGCGGTCTCGGCACGCTGCGGCAGATCGTGTTCTCGATGTTCGACATGCAGTTGCACACGGGCTTCGACGCGAACGGCACGAAGAGCGCGAACGACCTCGCACGCGAAATCAACGAGCGCTTCCACGTCGTGCCGCAAGCATCGTTCTCGCGCTGGCCGAATACGTTCAGCCATATTTTCGCGGGCGGCTACGCGGCGGGTTACTACAGCTACAAGTGGGCCGAGGTGTTGTCCGCCGACGCCTATGCGGCGTTCGAGGAGGCGGCGCGAGCGGCGGGCAGCGTGCTCGATCAGACGACCGGCATGCGTTATCGCCGTGAGATTCTCGAAGTGGGCGGCAGCCGTCCGGCGATGGAATCGTTCAAGGCGTTCCGCGGCCGCGAGCCGAATATCGACGCGCTGCTGCGGCATAACGGCATGGCGCCGGGTGCCGCGCATTGAGGGGTTGACGCGTCGTCGCCGCATCGTTCGGCGCGGCTGAGACGGCGCCGAACGTGCGATCAGGAACGGCGGTCTGCGCAGGCAGGCCGCCGTTTTTCGTTGTGCCCCGCCGTGCACCGCCATGCTCCACGGTTCCTCACCGCTCCTCACAGCTCCTCGCCGTCCCGGTGAACAACGGGCGAGATGTACCGCAGCCGCTAGGCGCGATGCAGTTTGAAATCCACCTGCCCGGGACGCCCCTCGATCGATAGCGAAGCTCGCGCCGCCGGCGCGCGGCTCACCACCCTGCCCCGGCTGACCACTGCGAGCCGCGCGGCGCGCAAGCGGATCGCCTCAACCGCATCGCGTGCATCGAGCACGACGAGATTGGCCGCGCAACCGGGTGCGAGACCATAGCCTTCCAGACCGAGAATGCGCGCCGCGTTTACCGTGACCGCGTCGAAACACGCATGCATCGCGTCGACGCCCGTCATCTGCGCGACGTGCAAGCCCATGTGCGCGACTTCGAGCATGTCGCCCGAGCCGAGGCTGTACCACGGGTCCATCGCGCAGTCGTGGCCGAACGCGACGTCGATGCCGGCCGCCATCAGCTCGGGCACACGCGTCATGCCGCGCCGTTTCGGGTAGGTGTCGCTGCGGCCTTGCAGCGTGATGTTGATGAGCGGATTCGCGATCGCCGCAACACCGGCCTCGCGTATCAGCGGCAACAGCTTGCTCACGTAGTAGTTGTCCATCGAATGCATCGAGGTCAGATGCGAACCGGCCACCCGTCCGTGCAAGCCGAGCCGGTGCGTTTCGGCCGCGAGCGTTTCGATGTGGCGCGAGAGCGGATCGTCCGATTCGTCGCAATGCATGTCGACGCGCAAGCCCTGCTCGGCCGCGTACTCGCACAGCATGCGCACGGACTGTGCGCCGTCGGCCATCGTGCGCTCGAAATGCGGAATGCCGCCGACCACGTCGACACCCATGCCGATCGCGCGCTTGAGGTTGTCGAACGCGCCGGCGCCGCGCAGGACGCCGTCCTGCGGAAACGCCACCAGTTGCAGATCGAGATACGGCGCGACGCGGCGCTTCACTTCGAGCAACGCCTCGACCGCGAGCAGACGCGGATCGCACACGTCGACGTGGCTGCGAATCGCGAGCAGGCCGCGCGCGACGGCCCAGTCGCAATACTGCATCGCGCGCTCGATCAGCGCGTCCTGCGTGAGCTGAGGCTTCAGCTCGCCCCATAGCGCGATGCCTTCGAGCAGCGTGCCCGACGCATTCACGCGCGGTAGACCGTACGACAGCGTCGCGTCCATGTGGAAATGCGGATCGACGAACGGCGGCGTGACGAGCGAACCGGCCGCGTCGATTTCCTCGCGCGCGGCTGCGGCGAGATTCGGTTCGACCGCGACGATGCGGCCCGCGTCGATGCCGATATCGACTGGCTGGGGTTGCGATTGCTGTTGCCGTTGCAATTGCAATTGCGGTTGGCACGCACTGCGCGGCAGCATCGCGCGGCGGATGATCAGGTCCATGTCTCGCTCCCGTTGATCGCTTCCGTTGATCGGTTGATCGCGTTCGGATTCGCTACCGATTCTATCGGCGCCAGAAAAATGCGGGCGGGCTTCTCGCCGATGCGAGCACCGATGCAATCGCCGATGCGTACCGGCGCGCAAGGAGCAATCCGTACCGGCGGCGTACGATGCGGCGCGCCTATACTCGCCGTTTCAGGCATGCATTCACGGAGCGTACGGATGAAAACGATCGGCGTGATCGGCGGAATGAGCTGGGAATCGTCCACCGAGTACTACAGGCTGCTGAACCGTCACGCGAAGGCACGCCTCGGCGGCCATCACAACGCGCGCAGCCTGCTGCTGACCGTCGATTTCGCGTCGGTCGAGGCCCACCAGCGCGCCGGCGACTGGTCCGCGCTCGGTGCGCAGATGGCCGAGGCCGCGCGCCAGCTCGAACGCGGCGGCGCCGATCTCGTGATACTCGCGACGAACACGATGCATCGCGTGTGCGACTCGATCGAGCAGGCGATCACGGTGCCGTTCCTGCATATCGCCGATCCGACCGGCGCGGCGCTGCGCGCGGCGGGTGTCGAGCGCGTCGGCCTGCTCGGCACGCGTTATACGATGGAGCAGATGTTCTACACGGGCCGCCTGCGCGAGCGCTACGGTCTCGACACGCTGATTCCCGATGAAGCGGAGCGCGTGGACGTGCATCGCATCATCTACGACGAGCTGTGTCACGGCCACGTGGACGACGTATCGCGCAAGGTCTATCGGCGCGTGATCGACAACCTCGCCGCGCGCGGCGCGCAGGCGGTGATACTCGGCTGCACGGAAATCACGCTATTGATCAAGCCGGAAGATTCGGCACTGCCGGTGTTCGATACGACGGCGCTGCATGCGCAGGCGGCGGTGGAGTGGGCGATTGGGGCCGAGTGAGTGAGCGCTTTCGCCTGAGCATTTGCAGATTGCGGGTTCCGTCAATTAAAAGCCGTGACGTTCCCTATATTCAGGGTCGTTCTTGCGCGTGGAATACACCCAATCGCCCCATTCTTCGTCAGACATATACGCAAGTGCGGCGACGCTGCGCCCATCTATGTATGCGTCGCGCGCTTCCGGCATTAGGTGCCGCCAAAACGGAGTCCAAATATTTACATCCCAATACTGTTCTGCTCCTTCGTTGTAGCGTACAAACGGACCGTAGTGACACCATGCGATCCAGGGCGGCGGCGGGCTGAACTCCTCTTGAGCCAGCTCTACGACCAGATCAATAGAATTAGTGAGGACGTAAGCATTCCGTCCACCTAATTCATCGCTGAAAGAAACGAAGGTGTGAAAATTGTCTTTTTGATAATGAAAAAGCCCGACTTCTTCATAACCCTTACGCACACTGCCAAGATAACGAGGAAATGATTCGATTTCCATGTGGCGTATTACCAGCACAGCCTGCAAGCCCAGGTCCGCGACATTGGAAACCAGTGGAAATTCAGGAAGCCCCGAAATTTCTGCCGACTCCATCGGCTGCTGAAAAACGGATTTCATCACTTCAAAAGAATGAGAAAAGGGAAACATCTTATTCAATGCCTCTCGCTTCGACTTGATGTCATATCGTGGGGCTTTTCGGTCTTTACCAGTTAACCAATCAAAAACTAGCATAAGTTCCTCTAGTTGCCCATTGCGTGATCCAGGATGGATGATTGTCCGGTGTATGCAAGCGCCATCGAATAACCACCGGCTGTTCGTTCCGACTAAGTGATGAGCTATGTCAGCATCAAAAATACTTGAGTTGTATGCCCGCATGGGGCGAAGCCTCATTGGTAATGGTTTAAATGAGGCGGCACTTCCACTCGCGGCTGCGGAGGCTGCGCTGGACCTGTTTGCTCTGCAGCGATGGCGCGTGCTAGGTGGTGACGTATATCAACTAGCGGAGGGTGATCGCTTTGAGTCGACTTACGAAAATTGGTTTTATGAGGGAGAGGATGTAGATGGGAGTATTGCTGTAGCTCGCAACTTCATAAATAGTCTAGGCGTGCGGCCTGTTTATATTGTGTTCGTTGTAGCTGCGCGATAGTAGTAGTTCGATGACAAACCCGGCCGCGGCCGGGTTTGCTGTTTATGGGTGTTGCTCAGTTGCGTCTGCTGCGTCGTTGCAGCATGGCTTCGGCTTCAGGTTCGGTCATGTACCTGCTGGCGATTCTGTAGTCATAGTCCGGGGTGATGGTGATGTGCGCAAGCACGAATACAGTGAATTCAGCCGCAACATGTTCGGGATGGCCGAGGCACGAAAGCCGTTGCCGGTGGACGCGATGGTGGCCGGGGACGCGCAGAAGAATCCAGAAGAACAATGAAGGCATGTGCGGCCCTGCGGGCCGAAGTGTACGAGGGCCGGGGGTAAATCGTCTGTCCCTGCGGGCCAGCCGATTGAACATAACGCCCGGAAATTAGCAACGGCCGGCGGGCCGTTGCCGCAGCAGCCCTTTGCGAACTGAAGGCAACGGCCCGCCGGCCGTTGCTAATTTTCGTTATGTCTGGCGCCCCCGGCCCGCCGGGTGCGCGTTGCGCACACAAGGAAGTCAGGGCCATAAAGCGGCCTGAACCTGGTGTACGAACAAGGCCAGGCATGGCTTGCGCAAAATGAAAGTCAGGGGCCGCGTGGCGGCCAGTCAATGGTGTGAACCCCGCCCACCCGGCTGTCTGCTGCGCGCGGGCTGCGGCCGCAAGCGGCCTCCGCTCCGTGCTCGCAGCCTGCCTCCCCGTCCGCCCCCAAGGGGCTCCCCAATGTGCCGTTACTGCGTAACGGAAAAACAGACCCCAACCACAAAAAACCAAAGCGTGCTTCGCATGCGGTGCAAGCCGCCATGTCGTCTTGCACCGCATGGCTGAGCGTAGAACCCAGGTGGCCGTCAAGGCTGCCGCCAGCGGCATGACGCTGCTGGCTACGCAGTGGGCCGGCGGAAAAGCGGTGTACCCGGTCATCTGCCGGAACGGGCATCGTTTTACACGACATGGCTCGCGTCTGCTGAAGGGCAACACG